>NZ_BATA01000033.1 GCF_000474235.1 Halarchaeum acidiphilum MH1-52-1 | reverse complement strand
GGTAGGGCAGGGTAGTTCACCGAACTGGTGTTGGGAGAAACCTAGACGCCGTCGTTCGGCCTACGAAGGGCAATTCAAACTTTGGAATCGTTCGATTTCAAGCAATCACGGGAGCAGATCCGAGTCGATGACGCGTTCTCTGGACTGTGGAGGTCTGGGGGGCGTACACGTACTCAGTATCGAAAGCGCCGGCAAAGTCCTCACCGACCCGCGATGCGGATTGTCGAGCACCTCCACAACCACAATGTTGAATCGGCACGCGAGCTCGCGCGAGAGCTGGATCGAGACAAGGGAAATGTGAGCCGCGACCTCAAGTTCCTCGCTAAGTACGGCGTCGTCGGGTTCGACACCACTGGGAGGGCAAAGCGCCATACCTCCAGCACGACCGCCTCGTGGTCCAGCCGGTCTACTAACTGGCTTCGTAGTTTTCTGAGCCGGGCTGCAACATTCTCCCGTGTACGGGAACACATGTAGGGGAACATGTATGGGTGGAGAAGACGTAGGGGCTCCTATGGCAGCAGAGGAAGGGCCTGAAGAAACGAAGGTGAGTGACCGGGGAATGGTGACGATCCCGGCGGACCTCCGCCGAAGGCTCGATATTGAACCAGGTGACAAGCTTCGATGGACAACCGATGAGGAAGGCAACCTCTCCGTCGAGATCGTCCATCAGCGGGAGGGCGTCTTCGACGACTTCGAACCCGTCGATGGCGGCGAGACGAACGCCGTCGAGGTCGAGGGCGAGTTCGGGGCTGAGTGATGGCGGCTGCTCTCCTTGATACAAATCTTCTCTTCGCTAGTGCAAGCGCCCGAGACGAATACCACGACCGCTCCCGGAAGATCATTCGGGGAATCGACCATGGGGAGCTTCCCGAAGCGATCGTCACGAACTACGTGGTTGCGGAGACGCTGAATCTGACTGGCGAGAAACTCAGTCCTGATGCTGCAAACCAGATGCTCGATCGGCTTATCGAAGGCGCGCACTTCGAGATCGTGCATGCTCCGAAGGCGGACTTCAACGCTGCGCAGGCCATTTTCCGTCGGTACGGCGAACTCTCCTTCGTCGATGCGACAATAGCCGCATTCATGGAGCGCGAGGAAATCGAGTACCTCTACTCGTTCGACGACGACTTCGACGCCCTCGATAATCTCACTCGACTCGACACCGCCGATAACCCCTTCAATTAGGCGTTTCGTGCTATCCACGCGAGCACTGCACTCGCGCTTACCCCACAGGGGTACGTGTGGGAACGTTTGCTCCTCTCCAACTCTATTCGAAGGGTGTGATTGGACCCGCCTCGGAAGAAGACGGGGTCAGCATCCTGTTTGACCTGTTCGTATCGACGAACACACCTCGCGCGGAGATCGTCGACCGGCTCGTGACGGAGGCGGAGCAGTACGTGGACATCCACATGGTGATGGCGGACCGCGAGTTCGACGGCCACCAAGTCCTCCACACCTTGGACGAGCACGACGTCACCTACCTCATCCCCAAGAAGAAGTACACCGACGACCTAGAGGGTGTTTCCAAGGTAGAAAACCACCCGATTTCGGATGTGGGTGTCGAGCCGGACGTCGAACTCTGGCTCGACGGCGAGCTCAGCCACGAGGTGAACATCATGTACGTCCCGTCGAGGAACGAGGACGGCAAGTACACAGTGATCTCGACGAATCGAAACGGCGTCGAACCCGAAGACGTTCGTGGACTCTGCGCGCGATATGATCGACGCTGGGAGATCGAGAACGAGTACAAGCAGATCAAGAAATTCCTCCCCACCCACGCCTCCACGGATTATCGAGTCAGGGCGTTCAGCTTCGTGTTTGGATGCTTGCTCTACAACGTTTGGCGGCTCACCGACTACCTCCTCAAGCTCGAACTCGGAATACCGATCCGCGACAAGCCCCTCCTGACTGCGGGCGAGACCATCGAGCTGCTCGCCTGCATCCTCGTCCCCGACGGCTAGCCCGTCAACAGCAGCCTCGACGTCTGAAAATCCTATAGCAGCAGCTCTCGCCTACTTCTTCTCGCAGGTTCCTCAAAGTCGTTTCCCAGAGGAGAGCCTATACCTTAGCCGGGTCATCCCATAAGAACTCTCGCTCGAATCACCCGTTTTTCCCGCTCAGTCGTTTGTAGATCGGTCAAACTCCGAACTTCTGGAGGCGTTGCGCGCTCAATCCGTGAACGTTTCGTGTCATTCGAAACTCCAGACAAACTACCGACTGAACAAGCGACGGGATCGTCACGACAATCGGGGAGGAGAAGCCCTCAGACAGCCTGTATGATCGTGCGGAACCCGACGTTGAGAACGATTCCGACGAGCATCGCGGAGAGGAGGCTGTCCGTGCGCCACGCGACGAGCACGACGCCGGCACCGGCGAGCCACCCGGGGGGACCACTCTGGAGGAGTTCCGGGGCGACGAGTGCGACGAGGATCGTCCCGGGCACGTACTCCAGCCACGCTCGAACCATCGGGGACAGCGAGAGCCGTCCGAGGAGCCAGAACCCCCCGATGCGCGTCAGGTAGGTGACGACCGCCATGCCCGCGATCGCCGCCGCGGCGACCCCGCCCACGTCGAGTCCGATCACGGCTCGCCTCCACGGGATTCTGAGTCTGCCTCACGCATTGCGTGGGTGAAGCCCCGCGTCGCGCCGTCGCGGACGACGCCCGCGAGGCTCCCGGTGAGTCCGCCGACGAGGATGTACCAGTTTCCGCCGAGGAGGGCCGAACTGGCGGCCGCGGTCAGCGCCGCGGTCGCGTACGGAACGAGGTCGCGTCGCCCGTTCCAGATCCCGACGAGGAGCGCGAGGTAGATGGCGACGAACGCGAACTCCAAACCGTACCAAGACGGGTCTCGGATAACGCCGCCCGCGCTCACGCCGATGATGGTCGCCGCGACCCAGCCGGCGAAGACGACGAGACCGCTGCCGAGGAGGAACGCGACGTCGCGTTCCTCCTCCCCGAAGGCGCTCACCGTGAGCCCCCACGACTCGTCGTTCAGGACGAACAGCGTCCCGTACACCTCGGCGGGCGATCGCTCCCGGAGCCACGGTCGGAGCGACGCCCCCATGAGGAGGTGTCGGAGGTTCACGAGGAACGTCGTCGCGACGATCGTCGCGACCGGGAGCGGGCGCGTCCAGAGACCGAGCACGACGAACTGGGCGGACGCTGCAAACACTGTCGCGCTCATCAGCGCGGCCTCGCTCGTAGTGAGCGGCGATTGCCGGGCGAGAATCCCGAACACGAGTCCGTAGACGAACACGCCCGCGGCGATCGGGAGGCTACGCCGAGCACCGCGGTACGCGCCCTGCCACGTGAACGACGTCTGGGAAGCCATCAGTTCTCAGGGAGCGGGTCCGGGCGGGGGTCGATCGAGCGGAGGGCCGAAGCGAGCGCCGCGGCGAACGAGCGTGCGCCGTTCGGCGTGCGGGACCGGTCGTCTGGTAGCGGTACGGCGTCGGAACCAATCCGGGTCTTCTCGGGTTTCTCAGACATCGTGTGCGTGGGCCGGCGGCCGAGGTGTGAGAGAGACGTCGTCGCGGTCAGAGGCACCACACCGCGACCGTGCCAGCCCCATCACGGTAGAGTGCTGGCGGGGTCGTGGCGGTTTCTCTAGGATCCTAGGGCCGCCCACGTGTCGGCACCGCAGTCTTCTCGTATCGCCGCTCCGAACGCGACGGTATGTCCGGCTCCGATCGCGAACTGCTCTCGGTCGACCTCGACGTCTGGCACCCCGACTGCTGGTCGACCGAGGTCGTCGAGGAGACGGGCGCGGGCGTCTTCGGGCACGGCAGCGCGACCGCCGACGGTCGCGCCGTCGAGCGATGCACCATCTACGGGGACTCGGCCGATCACGTCGCGGACGCCGTCGCGGTCGCGAAGGCCTCCGACCGGCTTGAGGACTGTCAGCCGATCCCGTCGGCGACACCGCGCGGCGCGCAGCCCGCGGCCGCGATCGGCGCGCGGACACGGGACGTCCGCATCGAGTACGAGCGCGAGGACGGGATCGGCCCGGCGTTCACCGCGCGCGGCTTCCTCCTCGACGGCCGCTCGCACATGACCGAGGACGGTGAGCGCTGGCCGTTTCACGTCCACACCGACCGCGACCGCCTCGAAGCGACGCTGGAGACCATTCAGCGCGAACACGAGGTCGACATCACGCTCGGGAGCATCACCACGAACGACGGGCGGGGCGCATTGACGATGGACGAACGCCACGCGGAACTCGCGCCGCGACAACGGGACGCGTTCGCTCTTGCACGCAAACGGGGCTACTACAACTGGCCGCGCGACGTCACCGCCGCCACTCTCGCCGACGAACTCGGCGTCGCCGAACCCACGTTTCTCGAGTACCTCCGCACCGCCGAGTCGACCCTGCTCGATCCCGGCCGCTGACGTCGCGGGCGAACTCTGGGAGCCGATCACCGCCCTCGATGGCGGGCTTCGGTCGTTGTCCTGTCGAGAATTATCAATGACACGGCAACAAATTTTTTATGATAGAGTCCATAGGGACGGTGTCATCCCACGGGGGATGGGGTCGCCTTCGGCGATCCGCCGGTGGGTGAACCGACCGCGATTGGTTCACCGGACGCCACAACCACGCTACCGGTGCGGAACGACACCCCTCGGTGCAGAAAGAAGTCTGAGGCAATTCCATTGCATCCCGCCCCACTGCGGGCGGGGGCTTCCACGACGACGAGCGATGGGTGTCCGCGGCGTCGCGCGTGAAACGACAGTACGAGCAGGGTGCCGGGGCGGGGCATCGCGTGCCGTCGCCACGTACACCATCGCCGATAGCCGTGCCGCCGCGTCGAACGTCGATCGCGGGACGCCCGACTTCAGCCGAGCATCCGCTCGCGCTCCGCGTCGAAGAGGGGGCCGGAGCGGACGGTCGCGCCGTGGCGTTCGCCCTCGTACTCGATTTCGACGGACTGTCCGGCGTCGGTGTACTCGCTCGGGAGGTAGGCGTAGGCGATCCCACGGTCGATGCTGTAACCGTAGTCGGCCCGACAGGCGTAGCCACGACGTCGCCATCGACGAGCACGGGGTGGCCGGCATCGACGACGACGCCCGGTTCGTCGAGCGTGATGGGCACGACTCGCTCGTCGACGCCGTCATCGCGGGCGTCGAGGAGGGCATCCTTGCCGATGAAGTCGGTGTCGAGATCGACCGCGAAGCCGATGTTGGCCTCGTAGGGGTCGTACTCGGGCGTGACGTCCGTCCCCCAGAGCCGGAATCCCTTCTCCATGCTCGTCGAGTCGAGCGCGGCCCACCCGACGGGCGCGATATCGTACGCCTCGCCCGCGTCCGCGATCGCGTCCCAGAGGCGCGCGCCGTACTCGGTGGGCGTGTAGATCTCCCAGCCGAGTTCGCCCGCGTAGGAGAGGCGCAGCATCGTCACGGGGATGCTCCCGAGGTAGGTCTCGGTCGCCGAGTAGAAGGGGAAGGCGTCGTTCGAGAGGTCGGCCTCCACGAGGTCCGCGAGGACGTTCCGGGCCTCGGGACCGAAGACGCCGATGCCCGTTCTGCTCGAGTCGTGGACGGTCACGTCCACGGAGCCATCAGCCGGGGCGTGCTCGGTGATCCAGCGCGAGTGCAGCGTCGCCGAACTCCCGCCGCCCGTGAACAGCGTATAGCGGTCGTCGTCGAAGCGCGCGACCGTGAGGTCCGCGAGGACGCCGCCGTCCCCGTTCAACATCGCGGAGTAGCGCATCCGGCCCGGCGTGACGTCGATGTCGTTCGTCAGGAGCCCTTGGAGGAACGACTCGGTACCCGGTCCCTCGATCTCGATCGGCGTGAACGTCGTCATGTCGACCATCCCGACCTTCTCGCGGAGGTGCTGATGTTCGACCCCCTGTGCCTTCGACCAGTTGCGCGCGAGCCAATCCGGGCGGTCCGGGACGTCGTACTCGTCCAGTAACGCTTCGTTCGTCTCGTACCACTGCGGCGTCTCCCACCCGTCGCCGTCGTAGAACTCCGCCTCCAATTCCGCCTGTCTGTCGTAGAACGGACTCCGCCGGAGCTCGCGCTGGTCGCGTGGCTGTTCGCGCGGGTGGACGAGCTGATAGAGTTCGCGGTACTGCTGGGCGCCGCGGCCGGACGTGTACTCGCGACTCCCGGCGTGGGGCTGGAAGCGCGAGACGTGCGCGCCGGTGGCGTCGACGCGCTCGCCGTCGAGGCGCGGCACTCCCCCCGCCATCCACTCCGCGACGATGCTCCCCGCGCCGCCGGACTGGGTCACCCAGATGGCGAGCGCCCACCAGAGACCCTCCGTGCCCTCGTCCGGACCGAGGATCGGCATGCCGTCCGGCGTGAACGAGAACATCCCGTTGATCTGCGAGGTCCACTCGGCGTCCTCGAAGGCGGGGACGAGTTCGCTCGCGGCGTCATAGGCCGCGCGGTCGTGGTCGGCGTGAGTGTTCTCGTAGAAGTGCTCTGCCGTGAACTCGCGGAGCGAGGGATACTCCAAGCCGAGGTCGTCGAGCCGCTCGGGACCGTAGATGTCCTCGGGATCCACGAGGAGCGGGGCGTGGTTGTAGGAGCCGACGCCGTAGCGCTCGCCGTGCTGGCGGAAGTAGAGCGAGTAGTCCTGATGGCGGAGGAGGGGCTGTTCGATCTCTCGCTCGGCGCCCGCGAGCGCGTCGAGTTCGTCAGAGACGAGATACTGGTGCGCGCAGGGGACGAGCGGGACGTCCGTGCCGACCATCTCGCCGAAGAGCGGTCCCCAGATGTTCGTCGCGAGCAAGACCTCGTCGGCCTCGATGCGGCCGCGTTCGGTGTCGACGGCGCGGACGCGCCCGCCCTCGGTGTCGATGTCCGTCACCTCGGCGTTCCCGTAGAACTCGACGCCGGCGTCGCGGGCGCGCTCGGCCATCGAGGCCGCGGCGCTGACCGCGTCCGCCTTCCCGTCAGAGGGGAGGTAGTACCCGCCCAGAGTCGCGTCGGCGTTCGCCTGCGGGACCCGCTCTTCGACCGCCGCGGGCGAGAGGAGTTCGCCGCCCTCCAAGCCGTAGGAGCGCCCCCACTCGCGCTTGCGTTTGAGGAACTCCCAGCGGTCCTCCGTGTACGCGACCTCGATGCCGCCGCAGGTCCGGAAGTCGCCGAACCCGTCGTAGAGGTCGCGGGTGTAGGACGCCATCTTCGACATCAGTTTGTTGCCGCCGGTCTGGAACACCAGCCCCGGGGCGTGCGACGTCGAACCGCCGGTCTCGAACAGCGACCCGCGATCGATGACGACGACGTCGTCGCGCCCCAGTTCGGCGAGGTGATAGGCGGCGCTGCAGCCGACGCAGCCCGCGCCGACGACGACCGTCCCGGCGCGCTCCGGGAGCGTAGACCGTGTGCTCATATACCATACACACGAGACCGCCCTCGGGGCATATCTCTCCGGGTGTACTATCTGTGCCGTATAACACCCCCCGCGCAGAGACGCGTCCCACGTCCGGTATCGGGACCGAGCGCAGGGACACCCACTCGCGGTCGGTCGCTCAGTCACTCGCGGGGGACGAGACCGACGCGTAGCGCGAGACGGAGAACGAGGACGACCGGTGTGGGGGCGCTCGACGAGCGCCGCGACGTCAGCGACCGACGAGGTACGTCTCGCGGAGGTAGATGAGCACGCTCACGCCGAGGAAGAGCAGGCCGGCGACGCGGAGGCGATGGACCGAAAGCAGGTAGAGCGCGGTCGCGAAGAGCGCGACGACGACGGCGACCGCCGCGTTCGCGGGCGCGTTCGACGTGGTGAGTGAAGTGGGTGGCATCGCGTCGTTCGTGATCAGTCGTCCGCGCTCTCGGTGGCGTCGCGGATGTCCGTGACGATGTCGGAGCGCGAGCGATCGATGTGGATGTCCTCCTCGGTCATGTCCTGAATGCGCTCCGCGAACTCCTCGGACTGGAGGAGTTCGTACTCCCTTCTGAGCCCGAGATACACCGTGTAACACATCACGACGAGGATGACGGCGAAGGGGAAGCCCGTGGCGATGGCGGCCGTCTGGAGGGCGTTGAGTCCGCCGCCGTAGAGGAGGAGTGCGGCGACGGCGCCCTCGGTGACGGCCCAGAAGATCCGCTGGGCGCGCGGGACGTCGTGCTTCCCGCCCGACGTGAGGTGATCGACGACGAGCGATCCCGAGTCGGAGGACGTCACGAAGAACGTCACGACGAGCAGCACGGCCAACAGCCCGGAGATCGCGCCGATCGGATACTGCTGGAGGAGCGCGAACATCGCGACCGTCTGTCCGGCGTCGTTGTAGGCGGCGAGCGCCGCGCCGTTCCCGTGCAGCGCGTTGAAGAGGCCGGTGCCGCCGAAGACGGAGAGCCAGATCGTGGAGAACAGCGACGGGAGGACGAGGACGCCGATGACGAACTCTCGGACGGTCCGGCCCTTCGAGATCCGCGCGACGAACATGCCGACGAACGGCGACCACGCGATCCACCACGCCCAGTAGAACACGGTCCACGCGTGGACGGTGGTCTGGCCGTCGCCGAGGACGCCCGTGAAGAACGCGAGCGACGGGAGGTTTCCGAAGTACGAGCCGAGACCCTGCACCCACGCGCCGAGGATGTAGACCGTCGGCCCGACGAGGAGCAGGAAGCCGAGCAGCGCGAACATCAAGTAGACGTTCAGCGTGCTGAGCCGCTTCACGCCGCCTTCGAGACCCGCGGCGACGGACGCGGTCGCGATGGCCGTGATGACGACGATGAGGGCGATCTCCGTTCCCGTCCCGGTCGGGATGGTCGCGACGCCGAGGACGTCGCCGAAGATGTAGGAGAGACCGGTGTTGATCTGCTTGACGCCGAGACCGAGCGAGGTCGCGAGACCGAACAGCGTCGCGAACACGGAGACGAGATCGATGACGTGCCCCGGCCACTCGTAGATGCGCTCGCCGAGCAGCGGCCAGAAGATCGAGCGGAACGTCAGGGGGAGCCCGCGATTGAACGAGAAGAACGCGAGTCCGAGTCCGACGAGACCGTAGATCGCCCACGGGTGGAACCCCCAGTGGAAGAACGTCTGCGTGAGCGCCGCCGCGCCCGCCGCGCCGGTGCCGGCGTCGGCACCGAAGAACCCCGGGACGTTCCCGAAGTAGTAGAGCGGCTCGGAGACGCTGTAGAACATCAGGCCGATACCCATGCCGGCGCTGAACAGCATCGACATCCACGCGAAGTCGCTGAACTCCTTTTCGGCCTCGACGCCGCCGATGCGGATCTTCCCGTACTTGCTCAGCGCGAAGAAGAGGAGGACGACGATGAAGAGGTTCACCGCGAGGAGATAGAACCACCCGAAGTTCCCCTCGAAGAAGCTCCTGACGCCCGAGTAGACGCTCGCGGCCTCCTGTCCGAGGAGGAGCGTCGCGGCGACGAAGACGCCGATGAGCAAGAGCGCCGCGGGGAAGACGACGGGATGGATGTCGAATCCCCACCGCTCGATGTTCGTGTCGCCGGGCTCGCGATCGGACTCCGGGTGGAACAGATCGACCTGTAACCCCTTCGTCATCCCGTCGCTCGCCTCGTCCCCGTTCGTCATCGATTACACCCCCCTCCGATCAGCGATGTGCGGTCCGTGCGTCACGAGGTCGCGTTCGTCGTCACGCGCCCGCCCGCGGTTCGTCGCCATCCGTCCGACCGTCGATCGTGTCATTGGTGTACACACCTCAGGTACGGACAGGTGATTGATAGCAGGTACCATAATCCTTCGCCAGAAGATACGAGGGTGTTTATGAGAAAACCACCCGAATAACATCTAATAGGACGCATGTCCGGCCGGACTAAAACAGATACCGGAATTTGGTGGACGGTCAGTCGAAGCGATCGAGGGCGAACATGTCGAGGTCGCGGTCGCTCTCGCCGTCGACGGCGAGGTCGGCGAGCACCTCGCCGATGGCGCTCGTGAACTTGAAGCCGTGGCCGGAGAAGCCCGCGCCGACCGCGACCTGCGGGTGCTCGGGGAGCGTGTCGAGGATGAAGTGCTCGTCCGGCGTGTTCGTGAACATGCACGTCGAGAGCCCCATCGTCGGGCCTGCCGCCTCCGGGAAGTACTTCTCCGCGACGTCGCGGAGGACGGCCTCGTCGGCTCGACTCGGCTCCCGCTCGAAGTCGTCCGGATCGACCGTCTGCTCGCGGTGATGGTACTTCCCGAGTTTGAAGCCGGGGACGTCGTGGACGGGGAAGCCGTAGAAACGCCCCTCGGGTACGCTGAGGTTCCACACCGGGAACGACTCGGGCTGGTAGTCGTCGAGGGCGTCGCCGTTCGGTTGGAACCATGCGAGCGCTTGGCGCTCCGGGACGGCCAGCCCGTCGAGCGCGTCCGCGAGCTTGTGGTTCCACGCCCCGGCGGCGAGCACGAGCGCGTCTGCGACGTAGACGCCGCGGTCCGTGCGGACGCGGACGCCGCCGTCGTTCGTCTCCGCCCAGTCCTCGACGCGCTCGCGCGCCCGGATCTCCGCGCCGCGCGCCTGTGCGGCCTCCGCGTGGCCGATGATGGCCTGCTCGGGGACGACGAACCCGCCGTCCTCCTGATAGACCGCGCGATACTCGGGGGGGAGGTCGTAGCCGGGGAATCGCTCGTTCACCTCCGCGCCCGTCAGCACCTCGTGGGGGATGTCGTGCTCCTCGCAGGAGCGTTTCGATCCCGCGAACACCGCGTTGTCCGCGGGACCGGCGTCGATCGATCCCGTCCGGTGGATGACCTCGCGTCCCGTCTCAGCGGCGAGGTCGTCCCAGAGGTCGTACGCGCGCTCGACGAGCGGGACGTACGAGGGGTGCTCGTAGTAGGCGCGCCGGATGATCCGCGTGATGCCGTGCGAGGACCCTGTGCGTGCGGGACGTCGTAGCGTTCGAGACCGAGGACGTCGAGACCGCGATCGGCGAGGTGGAAGGCGCTCGCGCTCCCCATCCCGCCGACCCCGACGACGATCGCGTCGTACCGCTGTGCCGTGGCCATCGTCCCGGAGGTTCGACACCCCCCTCCTTGATTCTTCACCCCGCGATGTGAAGCGCTTATGTGCCGGTCGGCGGCGTGTATCCCGTCACGCGCCACTTCGTGGTTCCCCGACCGACGGGCGCGGGGCTATCGCGCTCGACGCGTGCCTCGCACACCACTTATACCCGTGGGATATTCCCGACGAACCCTTTTCGTACCCCGTGTGTTCTATTCACACATGACACGGTGGAACGACGGCCGCGACGAGATCGGTGCGGTGAGCGCCGACATCACCGAGGAGACGAACGCCCTCCCGGCGAGGTACTTCACCGACCCGGACGTCCACGAGATGGAGAAGGAGAAGGTGTTCGGGCGATACTGGGTCTACGCGGGCCACGCGAATCGCATCCCCGAGCGGGGCGACTACTTCACGCGGACCATCGGCGGCAAGCAGATCATCGTCACCCGCGACGGCGAGGGCGACGTCCGCGCATTCTACAACGTCTGCGCGCACCGCGGCTCGAAGATGCTCGATGACGCCCCGATGACGGATCCGGGGAGCCTCGGCCGCATCACCTGTCCCTACCACCTCTGGACGTACGAACTCGACGGCGACCTCGCGAGCACGCCCAAGAGCTTCGAGGAGGCCACGCTCAACCCCGACCTCGACGACGAGTCCGTCCGCGGACTCGACCCCGAGGCGAACGGTCTCATGGAGGTCACGCTCGACAGCATCGGCCCGCTCGTCTTCGTCAACTTCGCCGACGATCCCGATCTCACGCTCGCCGAGCAGGCCGGCTCGATGAAGGACGAACTCGAAGCCCTTCCCCTAGAGGAGTACGAGCTCGCGCGCCGCTACGTCTCCGAGGTCGAGTGCAACTGGAAGACGTTCAGCGGGAACTATTCGGAGTGCGACCACTGTCAGGCGAACCATCAGGACTGGGTGCGCGGTCTCGAGCTGATGGAGTCCGAACTCGAGGTCAACGACTACCACTGGATCCTCCACTACCAGCACAGGGAGGACGTCGAGGACGAGATGCGCATCCACGACGAGCACGAGGCGAAGTTCTACTACTTCTGGCCGAACTTCACCGTCAACATGTACGGGACCGCCGACGGCTACGGCACGTACATCATCGACCCGATCGACGAGGGGCGCTTCCAGCTCATCGCGGACTACTACTTCCGCGATGCCGACCTCACCGAGGAAGAGGAGGAGTTCGTGCAGACGAGCCGCCAGCTCCAAGAGGAGGACTTCGAGCTGGTCGAACGCCAGTACGATGGCCTGCGCTCGGGCGCGCTCGCGCAGGCGCAACTCGGGCCGAACGAGCACACCGTCCACAAGCTCCACCGGCTCGCGCAGGACGCCTACGAGGCCTGACGCGATGGCCATGGAACGGGAGAAATCCGCGCACGCCGGCGCGCTCGCGTGCCCGACGTGCGACTTCCACACCACCGTCGCGGAGCCGAACGATGCCATCGAGTGCTATCGGCGCCACCGCAGCGTCACCGGTCACGCGATCGCGTGGGAGCGGACGGCGCTCGACGCCGCGGTCGAGACCGACGACGTCGAGACCGCGCTCGACGGTCTCGGCGACGAGTACGGGGAGGGCGTGCCGCTCGGCGTTCTCACGGCCGCGCTGGCCGAGCGGGGCGTCACCATCGAGGAGACGCTCGACGCGATTTACGCCCTCCGGATGGAGGGGGCGATCTACGAGCCGCGAGACGACCGCGTCCTCGTGGTCTGATCCCCCCCTCACTCTTCGAGGAGCGACGACTCGACGAGCTGTGCGGTGCCGCGGCGGAGGCGACCGCTGACGGCGGTCGGTGAGATGCCGAGGGCGTCCGCGAGATCCGCGAGCGAGGCGCCGCGCGGCTCGTCGAAGTACCCCCGTTCGTAGGCGGTGACGAGCGCCTCGCGCTGCGCGTCGGTGAGCGTGCTCGGTTCGCCGCTCGCCCAGCCCTCCTGTCGGAACGTCCGCTTCAGCTCGAAGTCGACGCCCTCGCGCTCGCAGAACTCCCAGAGTTCGGAGAGCGCTTCGCGATCGGCGAGCTGGAGGCGGACGGTCCACCCCCGCTCGGCGCTCTTCGATTCGAGCATCAGCCCGCCGACCTCGGTGACCATCGGCGAGAGAAGGATCGCGTCGTCGGGGTGGCCGATGCGGTAGACGCGCGTTCCTCCCTCCTCGGCGACGAGCGTCCAATCGCTGACCGTGTGATCGGCGTCGAGCGCGGCCTCGAAGCCGGCGTCGGCGCCCTCGACGAGGAAGAAGAACTGGCCGGTCTCGGGGTCGGTCGCGGACTGCGAGACGACCCTGAGTTCGTCGCTCGCGTGCGCGAGAATGGTCGGCGTCAGCGCGAGATCCTCGTGCGCGATATCCGCGACGGTGACGAGGCTCACGGCACCCCCCGGTGCGCGCGTTCGATGCACGCGCCGCCCGAGCCCGCGGCGTCGTTCGAGGAGCGGTTCCGTCCAGAGATAGCCACACGTCGAGAGCGATAGTGTCCAGAATCCCGCATTGTGGCGACTAACGGACGATATACGTATATAATTTCTCCCGTCTGTACTATCCACGCTGTATAAACTGACTCACTATTTCACACGTCGTTTCAGGGGCACAGAACGCATCCCGAGTACACGTACCATGCTCGTGGGCGATTCACTGCGACGGCTCGGGCGCTATCTCGATAAGTGCGAGCGGCGAACGGGCGTCGACGTCCGAGCCACGGACGTCGCAGTCACGGACGCGGGCGCGCGAGTCGACGTCGAACTCGCGCTCGACGCCGACGGCGGGGACACGCCCGCGGCGGCCGTCACGGACCGCGACTCCGCAATTGAAGTCGACGGAACGCTCTCCCTCGCGCTCGAATCGCGCGAACCTCTCCTCCCGCCATGCCCGAACGGCGTCGACATCGAGCTACTCGACGTCACGTTCGCCCCCACCGCCGCGGTCGTCGTCACGGCGCGCGCGTCTGTCGCGACCGCGGGCGACGAGGACGCCGATCGGGGAGCGCCGCGGTCCGACCGGGACACCGGCGTCCCGCCGTTCCGGGACCGGGAGCGGCTCGCAGAGATATACGCCTCGTGCGAGACGTTCGCGGAGATGGCTGACGTCATCGACATGGACGTCTCGGCGGAGACCGTCCGACGCTACATGATCCGGAACGGCGTCCACGAACCCGACACGTACGACACGGGGGACGCGGACGACGGCGAGACGGGGTCGTCGGAAACGCCCGACCCCGAGTCGCCGTCGCCGTCGCCGGCGCCGGCGCCGTCCCCGAGCGTCCGCGGGGACGCGACGCCGCCGCTCCGCGCGGACGGCATGGGTCTCCCCGAATCCGTGACGATCGACGACCTCGTGGAGGCGGTGAACGACGCCGCGACGATCCGCGAGGTCGGCAGGTGTCTCGGCATCGAGCGCATGGACGCCTTCGAGTTGCTCACCGATCTCGACCTCCTCGAGTTCGTGATGGGGCGGCTCACGCGCGACGACAGCAGAGCGGTGGGGCGCGAGCAGATCCTCGACCGTCTCCGCGAGACCGCGGCCGCGCGGTAGCCGATCCCCGCACCGACGCTAGTCGCCGGCGTCGGCGACGACCTCGATTTCGACGGCCGCGCCCTTCGGGACGTCGCCGACGCGACCGCGCTCCGCGCCGGCGGTTCGTCCTCGAAGAACTCGCTGTACGCCGCGTCGAAGCCTCGAAGTCGTCGACGTCGTCGAGGTACACCGTGGTCTTCAGGACGTCACTCGGGTCGAGACCCGCCGCCGCGAGGACGGCCTCCACGTTTCGGAGACACTGCTCGGTCTGTTCGCCGACCGGGGCGTCGCCGAGGCGGTCGCCGTCCGCCGTGAGCGGGAGCTGGCCCGCCGTGAACGGGAGCCGGCCCGCCGTGAACGGGAGGGAGCCGTTCGCCGTCGCCTGACTGTACGCGCCGACCGCGGCCGGCGCGCCGTCCGTGCTGATAGTTCGCTTCACGCGTGAACCGTCCACTCGGTGGGTGTTGACATCCTCTTCGCGAGAGGCTGAACCACAATATGTATGTTTGATTATGTGTTCCGAGTGACGTCGTCGACGGCGTAGCCGGCGTCCTCGACGGTCTCGATGATGGCCGCCGCGTGCTCGGCGCCGTTCGTCTCGACGCGGAAGACGAGGTGGGCTTCGCCGACATCGAGCGACTCGTCGGCGCGGACGTGTCGGACGTCGTGGATGTTCGCGCCGCGCTCGGCGATGAGTCCGGAGAGACGCTCCATCTCGCCGGGCCGGTCGTCAATGAGGACGCGTAAGCGAAGGGTCTGCTGACGGTCGGTGAGCGCGTGAACGAGCACGGTCTGGAGCATCGTCATGTCGAGGTTCCCGCCGCAGAGCAGCGGCATCACGGTCTCGCCCGCGACGTCGAGGTCGTCGGCGAGGAGCGCGGCGACGGAGGCCGCGCCCGCGCCCTCGACGACCTGCTTCGCGCGTTCGAGGAGGAGCAGAATCGCCCGCGCGATCTCGCCGTCCGATACCGTCACGACCTCGTCGACGTGCGCCTCGATGGTCCGTAGCGTCAACTCCGAGATGCCGCCGGTCGCGATGCCGTCGGCAATGGTGTCCGTCTCCTCGAGCGTCACGGGCACGCCTTTATCGAGGCTCTCGTGGACGGTCTCGGCGCCCTCCGCTTGGACGCCGACGACGCGAATGCTCGGGTCGTGGTGTTTGATCGCGGTCGCGATCCCGGAGATGAGACCGCCGCCGCCGATGGGGACGATCACGGTGTCCATCTCGGGGCGATCCTCGTACATGTCGACGCCGAGGGTGCCCTGCCCGGCGACGATGTCCGGGTCGTCGTAGGCGTGGACGAACTCGGCGTCGGTGCCCTCGACGAGCGACTGGGCGTACGCCATCGTCTCTTGGAAGTCCTCGCCGACGAGTTCGACGGTCGCACCGTAGTCGCGCGTCGCGTCGACCTTCGCCTGCGGGGCGTTCTCCGGCATCACGACCGTCGCGTCCGCCCCGCACTCGGTGGCGGCGAGCGCGACGCCCTGCGCGTGATTGCCGGCGCTCGCCGCGACGAACTCATCGACGCCGTCCGCGACGTCCTGACTGATCTTGTTGAACGCGCCCCGCGTCTTGAACGAACCCGTCCACTGGAGGTGCTCCATCTTCAGGTGGACGTCCGCGTTGACGAGCGCGCCGATCGAGGTGCTGCGCTCGACCGGTGTGTGTTTGACGACGTCGTCGTCGAAGCGCTCGCGCGCGCGTTCGATGTCGCTGTACTGGATCAGGTGGTCGGTGGTCGTGTGTTCGGTCATGGTGAGTTGGGTGGGTGTCGGCACCCGCGCGGCGCGCATCCCGTCTTCGCCTCGCCGCGACGGACGTTCGTGACAGCGAGCGGCGATATAGCTGTCGCCGAGCGCGTTCAGAGACCGATCTCGATGTGTGCCGTGCGTTCGAAGTATCCCCGATATAGGGCCTATACCGACGTCTGACGGCACTTCGAGACACGATCGACAGCGGGATGCACTCGAATCACGGGCGATCCACGAACGATACGGTATCTGATCGTTTCTGTTTCTATCGGTCGGGAGAAGCGATTCGGCGAGGGACGAGACGGCGGTGATCGCGCGCATCGACGAACGCGGTGACGACCTGACGGACGCGTGCTCGCTGTACGAGTCGAGACCGTCGACACGACCGACCGGTATTTCGACAGCTCGTGTTTCGGGCGCGCGGCGAGCGCGGCGTACCGTTAAGTGGGGAAGCGGTGTAGTGGCGAGTGACATGAGTGAGTCACTCACGCTCTCGGAGGCGACGGATCTGATCGAGGCCGCGGAAGCGGAGGCCGAGGAGATGGGGTTGAAGATGGTCATCGCCGTCGCGAATCCGGAGGGGAACCTGATCGCGCAACACCGGATGGACGACGCGTGGCTCGCGAGCGTCGAGATCTCGCGAAACAAGGCGTACACGGCGGCGGCGCTCCAGATGCCGACCCACGAGCTCGCGGAACCGAGCCAGCCCGGCGAGTCCCTCTGGGGACTTCAGACGACGGACGAGGGTCGAATCGTCGTCTTCGGCGGGGGCTATCCCCTCGAAGCCGACGGGGAGATCGTCGGGACGATCGGCGTCAGCGGCGGTGAGGTCGAACAGGACATGGCGGTCGCGAGCGCGGGCGTCGAGCGCTTCGAGGAGCGTCACGCGTGAGCGCGCCGATCGCGGAGCGCCGGATCGAGCAGCGGCGGGCGTTCCACGCGTACCCGGAGCCGTCGTGGTGTGAGTTCCTGACGACGAGCCGGCTCGTCGATCGAGTCAAAGAGATCGGCGTCGATGAGGTCCACGTCGGCGAGGCGGCGATCGCCGCGGACGAGCGCGTCGGCGTCCCGGACGACGACACGCTCGAGCGCTGGCGAACGCGGGCGGCGGAGCGCGGCGCGCGCGAGGACGTCCTCGACGCGACGGCGGGCGGGGCGACGGGACTCGTGGCGGTGCTCGATCGCGGGCCCGGTCCCGTCGTCGGGCTTCGAGTGGACATCGACGCGCTCCCGTTCGAGGAGGCGAGCGACGACGCCCACGAACCCGCCGTCGAGGGATTCCGCTCGGAGAACGAGGGGATCATGCACGCGTGCGGCCACGACGCTCACATGACGATCGGGCTTTCCGTCCTCGAGACCGTCGCGGCGAGCGACTTCTCCGGGACGTTCAAGGTGTTCTTCCAGCCCGCGGAGGAGGTGCTCGGCGGGGGGCGCCCGATGGCCGAGAGCGGACACGTCGACGACGTCGACGCGTTCTTCGCGGTCCACGTCGGCTTCGGTCATCCGACGGGAGAAGTGGTCGCGGGCGCGAGAAGCCGCTCGCGATCAGGCAGACGCGCGCGCGGTTCACCGGCGAGGCCGCGCACGCCGGCGCGGCGCCCCACGAGGGCCGGAACGCGATGCAGGCCATGGCCGCGACGGTGCAGAACGTCTACGGGATCGCGCGCCACGCGGACGCGCTCACGCGCCTGAACGTCGGCCGCGTGGAGGCGGGGAGCGCGAGCAACGTCGTCGCCGACGACGCGGTGCTCGAACTCGAAGCCCGCGCGGGGACGAACGACGTGCTCGACTACCTCACCGAGCGCGTCGATCGAGTCCTCGAACACGCGGGGGCGATGCACGACTGCGAGCTCTCGACGGAGACGGTCGGCCGCGCGCCCCGCGTCGACAGCGATGACGCGCTCGCCGACGTCGTCGGCGCCGTCGCGTCCGGCGTGCCGGCCGTCGAGACCGTGCGTCCGAGCGCGCCATTCGGCGCGAGCGAGGACGCGACCTACCTCATGCGGCGGGTGCAGGAGAACGGGGGGCTGGCGACCTACGTCATCGTCGGCACCGACCACCCGAGCGGCCATCACACGCCGCGCTTCGACGTCGACGAGGCCAGCATCGACATCGGCGTCGACGTGCTCACGGGCGCGATCGGACGGGCGTTCGCCGACGATCTCGCGTCGTGACCGCGCGAGGGCCGTCGCGCGGCGTCGGCGTCCCGATCGGCCCTACCGCTCGGCGAGCAGGTCCTCGATCCGGGCCGTCCCGGCATCGACGTGGCCGCCGTGGAAGCAGAAGGTGCGCGCGACGTCGCGCTCGGCCAGCGTCGCGACGCTCTCCCACGCGGTCTCGAGATCGGGCGTCGCGTCCTCGCGCGGGCCGACGAGTTCGCCCTCGACGACGTTCAGCGCGTCCGCGGTGAGGAGGAGATCGGCTTCGGGGAGATAGTAGGACGTGTGGCCGGGCGCGTGGCCCGGCGTGTGGATCGCCTCCATCGGGCCGGCGCGGGTCGCGAACGTCTCGCCGCCGAGGAGCCGGACGTCCACGGCCGTCGCCTCGATCGCCATCGGGCGCTCCGGGGTCGATTTCACGAGCTCGCGCTCCCCTTCGAGGTAGGGTACGGCGGCCTCGTGGGCGAACACGACCGCGTCGGTCAGATCGACGATCTCCGCGAGACAGCGGCGTGATCGACGTCCTGATGCGTGACGACGACGCCCCACACGTCGGCGAGTTCGAGGTCTTCCGCGTCGAGCGCGGCTTCGAGCGCGTCGACCCCGCCGGGCATCCCGACGTCGAGTAGGAGGAGACCGTGCGGCGTCTCGACGGCCGCCGGGTGGAGCGTCATCTCGCGGTCGTCGAACGACGCCTCCACCGACAGGCCGTACACACCATCTGCGAGTTCCATGCCGGCCGTTCGGTCGCCGCGATAGTGAAACGTGGGGGTTTCGCGATGGGCCGTCGCGGTCGTCCCCCGTGCCGATTCGTCCCCGATCCGTCCCCGATTCGTCCGCGTACCGCCCGCGCGAACGCGAACGTTGACGTACCGATGGGTCGAGTCGGTGCACATGGATCTCTACCTCGCCGCGCCGTTGTTCAACCTCGTTGAACGCTCGTTCAACGAAGATCTGACCGCCCGATTCGAGGACGCCGGGCACGACGTCTTCCTCCCGCAGCGTGACGGCATCGAGTCGCTCGACGATCCCGAGTTCGAGACGAACGAGGAGTTCCTCCAAACGATCTTCGAACTCGATCGGGACGGCGTCCTCGGCGCGGACGCGGTGGTCGCGGTCCTCGACGGCCGCGTGCCCGACGAGGGCGTGATGGTGGAACTCGGCATCGCCTACGAGAACGACGTCCCGATCTTCGGGCTCAAGACGGACGATCGCGTCTTCACGGAGGACGAGCCGGTCAACGCGATGCTCCACGGGGTGCTCGCGTCCCGCGACGACACCGTCGAGGACCTCGTCGCGACCGTCGACGCGCGCGCCTGAGGAGCGCGACCCGCTCGGCGTCTCGCGGATCCGAGCGAGTGTCGGCGTCCCCAAGGACCCGATGTTTATACGCTGGCCGACGTAGGTCGAGGAGATGTACGACGAGATTCTCGTTCCGACCGACGGAAGCCCCGAGGCCGAAGCGGCGATCGAACACGCCGTCGACATCGCGTCGAAGTACGACGCGCGGATCCACGCGCTCTACATCGTCGACGCGAGCGCGTACGCGACGCTCGACGCGACGGAGACGGTCATCGAGGACTTGGAGGACGAGGGCGAGGAGGCGGTCGCGACCGTCGAGGAGGCCGCGGCGGCCGCGGGCGTGGACGCGAGGACCGCCGTCGTGAACGGCAACGTCCACGAACTCATCACGGCGTACGCGCGGAACAACGACATCGATCTCATCGTGATGGGGACGCACGGCCGGCGCGGCATCGATCGCTTCCTCCTCGGTAGCGTCACCGAGCGCGTGATCCGCACGACGGACGTGCCGGTGTTGACAGTGCGGAGCGCGGGCGAGTCGGAAGAAGAGGACTAGACCGGGCCACTGTACATCTGGTCGTCGGCGTCGTAGCCGGGGAGCGCGTCGTCGCCCTCGGCGACGCTCGCCATGGCTCTGCGAGCTTGCCGTAGTACTCGCGGAGCGGTTCGCTCAGCGCGCCACGGCACAGAGCTGCTCTGATCCCGGACGCGGCCGCCTCTCGTGGGCGGGTCCGCAATTGGTGCGGGACGACGCTCCGTCTTGGCGCCGATTGTGTTCATCGTCGCGCTCATCGTCGGACTGAACGTCCTGCTCATCGCCGACGCCGTCGGCGTTCCGCTCCCCGTGTAGCGAACGCGGGGGAGCGGGGCTACCCCCAGTTGTGGAGGGCGTCGCGGACGCGGTCGGCGTGGCCGACGTCGACGAGCGTCTCGTCGGTGACGAGGAGACCGTGCGCGCCGGCCGGCACGCCGATAACGCGGATCTGATAGGCGAGTTCGTCGGTCGCGTCCGGGCCGAAGCGGAGTTCGGGGAGTCGGATGTTCCACACGCTCTCCGGAGCGAGGGCGTGGTCGGCCGCGGAGACCGAGCGGTCGTACGCCATCTACGACCACCCCGCGCGGATCTCGGCGAACTGCTCGGGGTCGTGTCCGAAGACGACCTGCGCGTCGTGCTTGCGCTGGAGGTCGCGGATCGTCTGGAGGCTCCGGAACCAGTGGCGGCCGCTCCAGAGAAGGGTCGCGCCGAGCGGCGTCTCGTTCTCGTAGTTCTCCGCCTGATAGACTTCGTCGCCGCTGAAGATGACGGTGCCCGCGTCGTCGAGGTGGATCATCGTCCCCGTGAGTCCGGGCGTGTGGCCGGGGAAGCGGATGAACTCGACGTCCTCGAAGTGCGTCTCCCGGTCCTGATGGAGCACCTGCCAGTTGAGGTCGTAGTCGAAGTCGTTGAGAATGTACGCGCCGCTTCCCTCGTCGGTCTTCGCGGAGTAGTAGGCGAACTTCAACTCCTTCTCGTGGACGTAGACGGGAACGTCCGTGCCGTCGAAGTGGTGGAGACCGCCGGCGTGGTCGAGGTGGAGATGGGACTGGAAGACGACGTCGATGTCGTCGAGGGAGTAGCCGGCGTCCGCGAGGTCGCCCTCGAGGGTGTGCTCGCGGACGTCGTGCGGGTAGAACGCCTGCTTCAGTCCCTCGGGCCACGCGCCATCGAGGGCCTCCTCGTGGTTGCCGGTGTCCCAGAGGATTGTCGCCTCCGGATGGTCGATGACGAGGTTGTACACCGGTATCTCGGCGTACTCCGTGTCCGGATTCGGCTCCTCGTGACTGCCGAGCGTGTTCCCCTCGATGAGGTAGTTGAGGTCGCACTCGAGACCGCCCCGATGAATGACGTCGATAGTCGCGTTGACCATGGATAATGGTTAGGGTTACCGGTATTTAATGTTTGCCGGCCAATCCATCATCGCGTTTAGCTGGAAATAGGCGCTAAGCCCCCGCACGGTTCGCAAACGGGTTCTCCGCCACGCGTCCTACCCCTGCGATCGGACGGGGTAGTTCACTGAGACTGATGCCATCTGCCGGTGAAGGCTTGCCACCGCGTTTCTGCGGTCGCCGGACCGACGTGGATGAAAATATCGATACCCGATCAAGTATCCAGTTCTATCTCTCGAAGGACACGTCCAACAGCTCCCGATCTCCGTGTTAAACGGCCTGAAATCGGAGCCCTTCTCGGTGGAATCGGTTGCGAGGTGCTGAGGCAGAATCAACGAGAGATACGACGTTACTGAGACGCAACGCGTCCCGGCCACCAACCAGAAACACGACGCGTTTCTGGTGACGGCGGACAGACAGAACTGCTCTCCCTTAATTCCGGTCACGGTCTCGGCGAGCGCGACGGGATCCGGACTCGGGACACTGGCGGGCTGTGAATTGGCCCCCTCATCCAGTCGTGAACAGCTTTCCGTGACCGGCGTGTACCGGACCACTCCAATTCCGAGATAATATCCAACAGTGATAGTATGGGGTGAGTGGAGTCGAATACCGAGTTCCATCAGCTCGCTCGGTGTCCGCTCTCGCTCCAGAGGATCTAACTCGAACCAATCGCTATGACCGCTGAGGCGGGCGATTTTCGCCATGGCGCAGCTGAACCTGCAATTGGGACGCGGGCCGTGATCCGCGAGCCACTCCTCCGCGGGCGCGTTCGGATCGATACTCCAGAAGTCGTCCCCGTCCGGGACGACGCCGGCGCGCCCCGATCCCGGTCCGGTGTCGGCAATCGTTACCGGACCCGACCGAGTGAACTGTTAGCACGGCGTAGTCGGCGTATGAAGAAGAGCAGCGATCTGATGTTCGTCGCGGGACTGCTCGCGGTCGCGTTGGCCGTCCACTACGCGCTCTACGGCTCGCTTCCGCTGGGGAAGCCGGTGTTCCTCGAGGAGTGATCCGCGGCGGGCGGGGACCCTACTCCATCACGCTCCCGCCGTTCACCGGGGTGTAGGTCCCGGTGACGAAGCGAGCGTCGTCGCTCGCGAGCGCGGTGATGGCGCCGGCGACGTCTTCAGGTTGGGCGACGCGGTCGAGCGGCGTCGAATCGATGACGTGCTCGCGGACGTCGTCGATGCGGTCCTCGGTCGCGGGGGTCTCGACGATGCCGGGCGCGACCACGTTCGCGGCCACGCCGTCCGCTCCGTACTCCTGCGCGAGGTACTTCACGAAGGAGTCGAGACCGCCCTTCGCGGTCCCGTGCGCGATGAAGCCCCCCTGTGGGCGCCGTCCGAGCCCGCTGGACACGTAGACCGCGCGGCCGTACCCCTGCTCGGCCATTCCGGGGAGGACCGCCTTCGAAACCGTGAACGCCGCCTTCAGCTCGGCGTCGAGCTTGGACTCGAAGTCCGCCCAGTCCATCTCCGCGAACGACGCGTACTCGAACGGCATGTTCGCGTTGTTCACGAGGACGTCGATTGTCCCCCACTCCTCCTCGACGGCGGTCACCATGGACTCGACGGCGTCGGGATCCGTCACGTCGGCCCGCTGGACGAGCGCCTCGCCACCGGCATCACGAATGCCCGCGGCGACCGACTCCGCCTCGTCCTCGCTCGATCGGTAGTTGACGACGACACGCGCTCCCCGTTCCGCGAGGCGCTCGGCCGTCGCTGCACCGATACCGCGGCTGCTTCCGGTGATCAACGCGATCCGGTCACTGAAATCGCTCATATACGGTCGCTCAGACGCCAGACACATGTAGATATCGATCCCGAGCGGCGCAGAAACGACGGACCGGAACGCCCCGAAAGCCGGGGGACCGGGAACCGTTATTCGCGGCGTTTCGTGGTTGACGGACTTCCAGACCGGCGTCCAGTCCTGCACCGACTCCCGGTAGGCCTCGTGGATGGACCCCTTGAACTCGGTGTCGTAGCCGCGCCGCTGTTTGACGTCGAGACCGAAGATGCCCACGTCCCGCGCGCGTCGTCCTCGTCGTCGAGCACGGAGTACGCGTTGTTCGAGAGTTCGAAGCACTCATTCGGCGCCCCCGCCGGGGCGGTCGTGAGCTTTCCTCGGAGAGACGTGACCTTCGAATACCCTCAGTCGACCGTGTCACCGGGTGAGCGTTCACCGCGAGCGCACTTGATGATCGGTGCGTGTTAATACATCTCTCTGGTCTTGTTGGTACGGACGTTTTCCGATCGGTCAAACACGACACGGAACAGTATTCGGTCGGCGCGGCATAGTGACTCGCATGTCTGTCGACGATCCGCCGAGGGCGTCGAGGGGCCACCCCGCCGCCGGCGGCGTCGACGCGAACGCGGATTTCGAGGGGGATCAGAGACCTACCGCGAGCGCGGCGTCCCGGTCTATCGGGAACCGAACGCGCCGGACGTCGTCGCGTCGGTCGCGGACGCGCTCGTCTCGGCGACGCTCGCGGCGTCCGAGTCCCCATTTCCAAGCCACCCGATTGCGTGGTCCGTGAAACCGTCCCCGACAGGCTTGCGGTGGCGGTGTCGACGGCGGTTTACGCTGATAGCTTTGTCAGGGTCACCGCGTCTGTCCGTCGGGTACCGATCCGGCTCACCGGTGCTCTCCGGACGGAGACCGCGTCCGCTCGTCGATCGACTTCGGACTCGGGGATGGCGTGCGAGAGGGAGACGCCGACATCGGTGGGACGCGTGGCCGGTCGTGTCCGATCCACCGAGCTATTGTCGCCATCGTGAACGGGGGGACATCAGACGTTTCGAAGTCCCACGGTCCCGTCCCTCCGTTACGGACGCGCTCGCGCGCCGCCGACGTCCCCGCTCGAGACCGACGACCCGCCGTATCTTTACGACAATATCTGCGTATCCTCTGCTGGGTGGTTACACGCATCGTGAACGAACACGCGACCACTCGGCGCGATCGGACGTGATGTTCGCCACGGTCTCACGCGATCCTGCCGCCGACTCACCCGACCGTCCCTCGGTGTCTCCCACATCCGACGCGCCGCCACCGCGTCGCCATCGATTACACGCATCGTGTTACGCGTCCGAATCCGGGACGTCCCACGAGCGATCGTATCGGTGGCTTCGCGGGAATACGGTGCCCGTTCGTTCGTCCGTCGATAGAACTGCCGTGTTGAATAGATGCTGAGTCACGGTTAGAGTGGCTCACAGAGCGGTTCTATGTTCGAGATGGCGAACATGAGGACGATTTCACGGAACTGTCGATACCAGCCCAGCGCTCGCACGGCGTCGCCGTGCGAGCGCTTCGTTGTCGAATAGGAAGTTTCGGCCATCCAGCGCTGAGAGTAGCCTTTTGCCCGGATGAGCGCGTTATGTCCAAGCGTCAACGGTCTCGACCCACGCTGTAAGATGAGTGGCTCGATGCCCAGCGCGTAGAACTCGTACTTCGTGACCCAGTTGTGGAAGGCTTTGTCGGCAGCTACGGACTGCAGGTCGTCCGCGTTCCGGCGGACGACCTGTGGCCCGGTCTTCGTATCGTGTTTCCACCGGGCAGAAATGTGTACGTCGAGAACGGCAAGAGAGTCTCTATCGGTTAAGGTCGTTACTTTCAGTATTTGAACGTCACTTCCCGACCGCTGGCGGTAGTACGATGAGGCAGAGCGGCGGTCGAAGAACGTGCTGTCCAGAGCTGCGTGACCGGATTGCGGGCGTTGCTGCGCGTTTCCGCGCAGCAACACCCGCCACACCCACATTTTCAGCCGGTCGAACGATTTGTAGATCGTCGTGTACTCCGGCAGATCGTTCCGATCTAAGCCGAGTACATCACGAATCTCGGCCATGTACTTCAGCCGATTTGGCGTTTCTCGGTAGCTGTGGTCTTCTTCGAGCCGCAAACAGTGCAGAACGACGTGCTTCCAGCGGGCGAACCCGCCGCTGGCGGGTTCACCCGCATACTTTCCCAACGCTTGTTTGACTAGACGACACTGCTCAACGAAGTCGAGGATATCGACTTCCATGGACAGAATCGATCTCCTCGACTTCACCCTTCTAACCCATGATATTAGCCGATTAGAACGCTATTCAACACGGCAGATAGAACTGGTCGGTAACGGGACCGACCCGCCGTCACCTATCCGTGGCACCTCTGGGAGATCGACCTCGACAGCGGTGAACACGAGACGTCAGGGAAGCGTATCGGTGTCTTCGACGTCGCTGTCGAGGATGGCGACGTCTTCGTCGCGATCTGAGCGGGATCGAC
>NZ_BATA01000034.1 GCF_000474235.1 Halarchaeum acidiphilum MH1-52-1 | reverse complement strand
CGAAGGAGAGAAGAAAGTCAGGGAGGATACCCCGGAGTAAGCGTCGAACGTGGTTCGTGTCGTGGAGTGTCGGATTCACGCCCGCCCTAAAGGGCGGGACTCTCTCCTTGATTCAGGTAGGAAAGCGGAAAGTTTCTTCCCACCGCCCGTCATACCCCACGATATGCCCGAGAAGCCCACGTCCGGCGAACTGTTCGGCGTCCCGTACAACTTCGAGCGGCCGTCGCTGTCGAACATGCTGAAGGCGTACTGGCAGCCCGGCGAGGGGATGCTCGTCGAGAAGCCGTTCGGCGTCGGCTACACGCTGAACCTCGCGAACTGGCGGTCGTGGATCGTGCTCGCCGTCGCGGGCGTCCTCCTCTGGCAGCAGCAGAAGGGCGGCGAGGAGGAGAGTTCGGAGGACGAGGCCGTCGAGGTCGTCGTCGACGAGTAAGCTCGCTCCGACGCTTTCGAACCCTCTTTTAGCGCCGCGGCGCTCGATACGCGCATGAGCCTGCTGTTCGTGACGACGAACGACGGAAAGGTGCGCGAGGCCACGGACTACCTCGACGCCGACGTCGAGCAGTTCGACTACGATTACGCGGAGATCCAGAGCGACGACCTCGCCGAGATCGCGGCGCGCGGCGCGCGCGAGTCCCGCGAGGCCGCGGGCGGCGACGACCCCGTGATCGTGGACGACTCGGGGTTGTTCATCAGTGATCTCGACGGCTTTCCGGGACCGTACTCCTCGTACGTCGAGGACACGCTCGGGATCGAGCGGGTGTGGGAGTTGGCGTCTGACCTCGACGATCGCTCGGCGGCGTTCCGGTGCGCGGTCGCGTACGCGGACGGCGAGACGGTCGAGACGTTCGAGGGCGCGGTGCCGGGGCGGATCGTCGCGCCGCGCGGGACCGGCGGCTTCGGCTTCGATCCGATCTTCGAGCACGACGGCGAGACGTACGCGGAGATGAGCACGGCGCGGAAGAACGAGCTCTCGCATCGCGGCCGCGCGTTGGAGCAGCTCGCGGACTGGCTGGCGGCGGAGTAGCGCCGACGACGGCGATCAGGCGCGCGGATCGCGGTCGGGTCCGGGGTAGGCGCCGCCGACGAGTTCGGGGTGGAGGCGCTCGGGATCGAAGAGGCGCGCGAAGCCGTCGGGCGCGGTGAAGCTCACCGTGACGTACTTCTTCACGGTCGCGTTGGCCTTCGCGTTCCGGAGCGCGTCGTCGAAGGTGAGGACGTGGGCGGCGTCGCCGTGCGCGGCCGCGGCGAGCGCCGGGTGATCGCCCGCGGGATGCTCGACGAGCGTCGCGAGAGAGCCGATCTTCTCGCGCCAGTCGGCGGCGAGGTCGACGTCGGCGAGGGCGGCGATCACGGTCTCCGCGTCGTCGAGAAGCGGGTCGCTCGCGACGAGCGTGACCCACGAGTGCGCGCGCGCGATGTCGAGTGCGTCGCGGGCGGCGCCGCCCACGAGGAGGTCGGCGGCGAGGACGTCGGCGTCGGCGACGACGCGCGAGACGTCCGGCGCGTCCGGTTCGCGCCCCCCGTCGGCGAGCGCGTCGCGGGCGTCCGCCGCGTCAGTCATCGTCACCTCGGCGCTCGGCGAGTACATCGCTGACGGCGTCGAGCGTGACGTCGTAGTCGGCGGCGCGGTCGAACAGCGCGTCCCAGCGTTCCATACGCGACGGCGAGGGGCGGCGCGCTGATAAGTGTCACTCGCCGTCGTCGCCGGACGACCCGTCGGCGTCGGCGAGGACGTGCCAGCGGTCGGGCGGGACGCGGACGGTGGTCTCGGTGTCGGGTTCTTCGGACGAATAGGCGACGAGCGTCGCGTCGCCGACGGCGAGCGTGACGCGATAGGCGGCGTCCTCGCGGACGACGCGGGTGACGCGGGCGGGCGCGGCGGCCGGCGTATCGAGACCGACGTCGACGTGTTCGGGGCGGACGGCGAGGCGTTCGGCCGGCGCGTCGAGCGCGGCGGGGAGGTCGGTCCCGCGGACGACGGTCGCGCCGGTGAACTCGGCGACGAAGCGATCCGTCGGGCGTTCGAAGACCGCATCGACGGGACCGACCTGCGCGACGCGCCCGTCGCGGAGGACGGCGACGCGATCGGCGACGGCGCGCGCGGTCGTCCGGTCGTGCGTGACGTACACCGCGGTCTCGTCGGCGAGGGCGTCGACGAGGTCGTCGCGGAGGCGCTCGCGCGTCGGCACGTCGAGCGCGGCGAGCGGTTCGTCGAGGAGGAAGGCGTCGGGGCGGACGGCGAGCGCGCGCGCGAGCGCGACCCGCTGGGCTTCGCCGCCGGAGAGCGTGTCGGGGGAGCGCGCGGCGAGGTCGGCGACGCCGAAGCGCGCGAGGAGGGCGTCCGGATCGCGGGTGTCGTCGTGGTATCGGAGACCGAACGCGACGTTCTCGCGGACGGAGCGATGCGGGAAGAGCGCGTGGTCTTGGAAGACGAAGCCGAAACCGCGCTCTTCGGGCGGGCGTCCCTCGAGCGAACGCCCGTCGAGCGCGATCGTCCCGTCGTACCCGTGGAAGCCCGCGAGGAGCTCGAGGAGGAGGGTCTTCCCGCTCCCGGAGGGACCGAGGAGGCAGAGCGTCTCGCCGGTCTCGACGGCGAGATCCGCGGCGACGTCGAACGTCGTGGCCTCGTCGCGGAAGGCGGCGCGGACGTCGAAGCGGAGCACTACGACCACCTCCCCGTCTCGCGGGTGAGCGCGCGGACGCCGAGGAAGACGACGACGCAGACGGCGAGCAGACAGACGGCGACGGCGACGGCCGAGCGGAAGTCCACGTCGAGTTCGCGAACGACGAAGACGGAGCCGAACATCGCCTGCACGCGCTCGTCGGCGGGCGGATAGAAGACGGAGACGTTGTAGGCGACGACGGCGACGGCGCCGTACTCCGAGACGGCGCGCGCCCACGAGAGGACGGCGCCGGAGAAGACGCCGCGGGCGGCGAGCGGCACGGTGACGCGGCGGAGGACCTCGAAGCGGCCGGCGCCGAGCGAGCGCGCGGCGCGTTCGATCGAGGGATCGACGGTCTCGAAGGCCTCCCGGGCGCCGTTGACGACGTAGGGCGCGCTGACGAACGCGAGCGCGAGCACGAGACCGGGGACGGCGCCGAGGACGGGGAGCCACGGGAGGGCGTGGCCCTCGCCGAAGGCGAGGAGGACGGCGAGACCGGCGACGCTGTGGGGGACGACGAGCGGGAGATCGACGCACGCCTCGACGATCTCCTGTCCGCGGAAGCCGCGGCGGAGGAGGAGCGCGAGCGGGACGCCGAGCACCGTCGCGAACCCGGTGGCGAGCAGCGGCGCGTAGACGGAGACGTAGAGGGTGCGCCGAACGTCCGGACGGGCGAGCGCGTCGAGCACCGCCGTCGGCGTCGTGAAGGTGACGAGCGCGACGAGCGGGTAGACGAGCGCGACGAGGAGCGTGCCGCCGAGGAGCGCGCTCGCGACGCCGAACGACCCGCGGTCGGCGAGCGCGCCGAGGACGCCGGCGCTACCGACGGCGAAGACGAGGTACCACGTCGGGCGTCCGAGCGCGCCGGCGAGCGCGAACGCGGCGATCTGGACGGCGGCGACGGCGAGCGCGAGCGCGCGCGAGTCGACGGACATGCCACCGCCGCGGAAGGAGGACACGGCTCAGAGGGACAGCGGGCCGAGCGCCGACTTCGCTTTCGCGTTCGCCATCACGCCGTCCGGGACCGCGTCCGCGGCCGACTCCGGGACGACCGCGGCGTCGAGCGCGGAGAAGCCGTCCTTCGCGATGACGTCGGCGCCATCATCGAGCATGTACGAGACCCACGTCGCGCCCCAATCGGCGTGCTCGGCCGTGCTCGGGACGGAGACGCCGTACGCGATGGGCGCGCCCGTGTACGTCGTGCCGCCGGCCGTCACGGTGGCCTTCGCGTAGTGGTCGGCGTACGCGCTCGTCGCCTTCGAGAGGTCCACGGACGATTGGAGATCGAGCGTCCGCACGTCGTGGGTCGCGCCCGTGGACTGATACTCCCACGCGTAGTCGATCTTGCCCGATTCGAGTTGGCTCAGGAGATCGACCTCGTCGCTCGCCGGGACGTGCGCGTTGTCCTTCAGCGCGCTCGCGGTCGAATCGTCGTAGAGCGCGTCGCCTCGGAACGGGATCGCGCCGAGATCCATCGACATGAGCGAGCGGTACCCATTCGGATCGACCGCGGGATCGGAGTGCGCGACGGAGACGTCGTCGCGCGTCAGGACGTTCCACCAGTTGTCGCTCGTGAACTCGTCCGCGTGCTTCGAGTCGTCCGTGTACGCGAGCGTCATCGCGTTCGTCGCGAAGATGGCGTACCAGTCGCCGTACGTCGGGAGGAGGTCGTCGCGCAGGAGGCGGAAGTCCGCGACGGCGAGCACGTCCGCCGACTTGTGCGGCGGCTGCGTGATCTTCTTCGTCGAGCGGACCGATCCCGCGGACTCCTGACTCACCGTCGCGTCGTACTGATCCGTGAACCCCCGCTGGAGGTCCTCGAACGCGGCCGTGAGACTCCCAGCGTGGAAGACCCCCACGTCCCCCGACCCGCTCGCCGACGTGCTCGACTCGCCCGTCGGCGATTCCGTGCTCGAACCCGTCGCACCCGCCGAACTCGCTCCGCCGCCGTTTCCACCGCAGCCGGCAAGCCCGACGATTCCCGACGCGCCCGCCGCCGCGAGGAACGCCCGACGCGACCGTTGTTTCGGCATGGATATAACGCTCGCCCGCGGCGACATAACCGTTTTGCTCCGGGGCGCGGTACGGGGCATATGGACGCCGACGCCGGGTTCGACGCGCGTTTGCACGGCGACGACGTGGCGTTCGGGGCGCGCGACGCGGCGCTCCTCCGCGCCATCGACGACGCGGGATCGCTGAACGCCGCGAGCGAGCGCCTCGGGCGGTCGTACTCGCGCGCACACGAGCGCCTCGGCGCGCTCGAAGACGCCTTCGGGCCGCTCGTCGAGCGGACGCGCGGCGGCCCCAGCGGCGGCGGCACGACGCTCACCGAGGAAGCACGCACCCTACTCGCGCGTTTCGAGCGCCTGCGCACCGGCTACGCCGCCACCGCCGAGACGACCGCCGCCGTCCTCGACGGCACCGTGACCGAGCGGACGGGCGAACTCGGCGTCGTCGACACGGACGCCGGCGAGATTCGGGCGCTCGTCCCACCGGACGCCGACCGCGTGGAAGTGAGCGTCCGCGCCGACGCCGTCACCCTCCACGACCCGGACGCGACACCGACAGCCGACGCCACGAGCGCGCGCAACCGCTTCGAGGGCGTCGTCACGGCCGTCGAGAGCGGCGACGCCGTCGCTCGCGTCGTCGTGGACGTCGGCGCCGACACACCGCTGGACGCGTTGCTCACGACGGACAGCGTCGAACGACTCGCCGTCGAACCCGGACGCCGCGTCGTCGCGTCGTTCAAAGCCACCGCAACACGTGCGACGCCGACGGAAACGTGAGGCGACGCGGAAGAACCATGACTGAGCTGAAGTCTACCTCGAACGGGTAGTTTGTTTTGTTGTACTGGTGAACTGTCTGAAAGGTTCGGTTCAATTGTTCGAAACTATTCATAGAATACGGCATTCAATTTATTTAACCAAACATTCGAAGTCGCTCAACACCGAGTTATCTGTCGATATACATTCCGCACCCGTATTTAGACGGCCTGAAACGGCGATCTCACTCTCCAAATTTGTGACCCGAACAGTATACGTCACTTCCAAGATCGGCGTTCGTTGCTCAATAGTGTTCCCCTCCCCGTCGAACAATCGCACGTCCAACATAACGGTCACGTCATTTTGGGCTTCTTGCCCTCCCTCCGCATTGAAGGAACTTGCATCGAGCGGGCCGTCGTGTTTCGATAGCATGTGCGCTGTCTCAAGGTCGAAATCCATGTCTCCACTCGACTGGCCGCCACGACCTCGGCCACGTCTCCGACTCACCGACTGGTCTGTCCAGTCGATGACTGTACCATTATTTTGTGGGCCATCTGCACGGAACCGGACGGCGACACGGCTCACGCTCGGGTAGTTCTCCCATTGGACAGTAATTGTGGGGGCAATGGTAAGTTCATCCAGTTGCCCGTTTGCGGACTCCACGCTAACGTCTTCAGCAGTAAGGCCGCTTGCTGCGAGGGCACGCTGGCTTGTGTAGTAGACACCAGTAGCCACGGCCCCGCCACCGAGAATTGTTCCACCGGCTACTTTCAACAGGGTGCGACGCGACATTTCGGCGTGAATGTCAAGATCAATCATTTGACTCACGTATCGCTAGCAACTAATGAAATGCTGAAATACTTGTCGGCCAATAACAAAAGATAGATGTGAAATATATAGTGTTGAATGTAAGTTAACTCAATATTAAATTGTGTTGAACGATCCCCGATTCATCATTTATCTGTGTCTCTGAATGCTTCCACGCATCAAGGAGAGGACTGAACGGTCGTTCTCGGTTGTGTAGTTCACGGCCGATTATCGCGGAAAATATTGATGAAGTCCCTCGGAGACTTCTCCTCATCGATAGCGTTTCATCATATTCTTGACTGCGAATTTGGTTCCTTCTCACAGTCTCGGTTTAGCGAAATCCGTGGTGTCCGTGTGGAGGTGCGCACCCGGTCATTTTCGGGCCAATCTCGCCTCCGTCCGCAGATTAATTTGCGTGTGCTGACAGTTTGTCAAATCGAATACGGCAAGCGTACAAGGCGTGTACGGCAGGAAGAGCCTAGGGCGGGATTTGAACCCGCGCTCTCGTCCTTACCAAGGACGCGCTTTACCGCTAAGCTACCCAGGCAGGCACTCTTTCGTAGCCCGGTTTCGACTTTAGGGGTTTCGATCCGCGGCCGTCAGTGGTCGGTCGCCGAGGGGCGGATCGCGTCGTCGCTATCGGGAGCGGACGGGCCGGCGACGCGAGTCATGACTTCGGCGGCGCGATCGGGGAGGACGTCCTCGGGGGATCCGAGCGGCGGATCGCCCCACGAGTCCGCGAGACCGACCGCGTACTGCCGGAGACCGGACGGGACGTCCGTGCCCGCCGCGCTCGCACCCGCGACGGCGGCGAGATCGAAGACGGAGGCTTCGAGGCTCCGCGCCGTCGGCTCGCGGCCCGCCTGCGCGTCCGTCCGCTCGCGACCGAACTCCCGAACGGTACGTACGGCCGCGTCCGCGGCCTCCGTCCGCGCGAGCAGGCGAAATCCCTTCGCGACGAGGACGTCCGCGGCGAGGACGTCGAGGTCGGCGGGCCGATCCGCGTCGTCCCCGTCGGCCGTCCACGGCACCGACTCGACGAGTTCGCGGGTGAGCGCGAGCCCCTCGTAGACGAGTTGGACGCCGGCGGCGCGCTCGGCGAGTCCGCCGTCGGCGCGGCCGGCCGTGGCGCTGGCCGAGAGGAAGACGAGAACGCCGGGAACGACCGAACACCGGGAGAGTCGCTCTGCCATCGCGGTCTGGAGGTCGGACGGTTCGACGTCCCGAACCGCCTCGCGCGCGGCGGCCCGGGCCCGGTCGGCCTCTTCCATTGCCCCGACGTAGCCCGGCGAACGGCAAAGGCCTTTGGAAAGCCCGGACGCCCGCCGCACGTCCGATTCCGCGGCTCAGAAGAGGGCGTCCGGTGCCGGCGGGACGTGGCGCTTGTGCTCGCTCCCCGCGTGGAGGTCTCGAACGTGCTCGACGTTCTCGACCGTCGTGTCAGCGATCTCCGCGGTCGCCTCCGGCGGGACCTGCCCGTCGATCGTGAGCGCGATGATCGCGTCGAGGGTGTCGTAGTCCATCCCGATCTCCGCCTCGTCCGTCTGGCCCGCCCAGAGACCCGCCGTCGGCGTCTTCTCCACGAGATCCGTCGCCGCGCCGAGGTCGGCGGCGAGCTGGCGGACCTGCTGCTTGTAGAGGTTGCCGATCGGGTGGCAGTCGACCGCGCCGTCGCCGTACTTCGTGAAGTAGCCGATCGCCGCCTCCGTGCGGTTCCCCGTGCCGAGCACGAGCGCCTCCTCGTGGTTCGCGACGAGGTAGAGTAGCACCGCTCGCGAGCGCGCGCGGGCGTTCCCGACCGCGAGCGTATCGCCCTCCGCCTCCGGGACGGCGTCGAGGAACTCGTCCACGATGGGATTGATTTCGAGGACATCGTACTCGATTCCGAGCGACTCCGCGACGCGCTCCGCATCGCTCATGTTGTCCGCGTCGCTCACCTCGCCCGGCATCACGAGACCGTGGACGTTCTCCGCGCCGAGAGCCTCGACCGCGAGGTGCGCCGTCGTCGTCGAGTCGACGCCGCCGGAGAGACCGATGACCGCGCGCTCGACGCCCGCGGCGTCGAGTCGGCCCTCGATGAACGTCTCGATGTGCGCGCGTTCAGCGGCGAGTTCCTCCTCCGAGAAACGCAGGTCGAGCGGCTCGATTTCCGTCATACGGCAAGCTACACCCGGCGATGACTAAAACCCACTCGCCGCCCCGCGACGAGTGGACGCGCGTCCATCTGCGAAACGCTACGTTCAAGTGGGAGAATGGACTACGATGCGACGCACGGCGCACACGAAGTGTGCACCGGTGGTCTAGTGGTAGGACATGAGCTTCCCAAGCTCATAGCCCGGGTTCAATTCCCGGCCGGTGCATTGCTGCTGCGAACGGAGTGAGCAGTGAAATCGCCCGTCGGAATTGAGCCAGTCAGTCGCAGCGCCGAGCGGCGCGAGGCGACCGTCCGACGCTGTTCAATTCCCGGCCGGTGCATTTCCATCTTTTTGCGGCTCGAGTTCGCTTCGCGAACCGCTCGCCGCAAAAGCACGGTCCGCGCGAACGCCGTTCGCGCGGGATCAGCGAGATCCCTGGATCTCGCGGAGGTGAAAAGCTCTCGCGAGCCGAAGGCTCGCGGTACAGTATCTAGCCGCTCGAAGCAGAACCGCGACCGCTTCCCAGACAGTACCGCAACTGCCTCCGATACGGTACCGCGACCGCCTGTGTTCCTCTTCGTGGCCCGTCTGTCGTCGGATCGAACGAGACGATGTCCGCGCGGTCGCCCTCAGATGGCCTGTGAGAGGATGCCGCTGGTGCGGACGACGAAGTAGACGACGAAGGCGAGGGCGAGGAGCCACTGGCCGAGGCGGACGTCGTCGCTCTCGCCGGTCGCGACCTTGACGACGGGGTAGGCGACGATGCCGGCGGCGATGCCGTACGCGATGGAGTAGGCGAACGGCATGACGATGATGGTGAGCGCGGCGGGGATGGAGTGAGTTGGGTCGTCCCAGTCCACGTTGGTGACGTTCGAGAGCATGAGGACGCCGACGACGACGAGCGCGATGTGGCCGGCGTACTGCGGGATCGCGGCCGCGAGCGGGACGAAGACGAGCGAGACGAGGAAGAGGACGGCGACGACGAGCGCGGTCATCCCGGTGCGTCCGCCCTCCTCGACGCCGGTCGCGGATTCGACGAAGGTGGTGACGGTGGTGGTGCCGAGGACGCCGCCGACCGTCGTGCCGACGGCGTCCGCCATCAGGGGCTTGTCGATGTCGGGGAGATTGCCGTCGTCGTCGAGGAAGCCACCGATCTGGCCGACGCCGACGAGCGTGCCCGCGGTGTCGAAGAAGTCGACGAAGAAGAAGGTGAAGACGACGAGCGCGAAGCCGAACGGCTCGACGTTCCGGAAGCCCTGCACGAAGGAGCCGACGAGCGGCGAGATGTCGTAGGTGGCCTGCGGGAAGGCGCTGGGCTGGAAGCCACCGGGCTGGATCCACTTCCCGATGAGGACGCCCGGATCGACGACGCCGGCGAAGGTGAGGAGCGCGCCGAGGACGGTCGTCCCGACGATGCCGATGACGATGGATCCCTTGACGCCGCGGGCGTAGAGCGCGAGGGTGACGAAGAGGCCGATCACGGCGAGGATGGACACGGGGTTCGAGGCGACGGGACCGAGCGCGACGATCGTGCCGCCGTCACCGATGACGATCCCCATCGCGTTGAGACCGATGATGGCGAGGAAGAGCCCGATCCCGGTACCGACGGCGAACTTGACGGGTTCGGGGAAGAGCCGGATGACGTACTCGCGGGCGCCGACGAGCGTGAGGAGAATGAAGATCACGCCCTCGGTGACGACGGCGGCGAGACCGGTCTGCCACGGGATGCCGAGGGCCCCGACGACGGTGTACGCGAAGAAGGCGTTGAGACCGAGACCGGGCGCGAGACCGAACGGCCGGTTCGCGTAGAACGCCATCACGAGCATCGCGACGGCGGACGCGAGGAGCGTGACGACGGCGATCATCTGGTAGACCGCGTCGCTCGAGACTCCCTGAATCTGTATCGCGCTCGCGAGGACGGTCGGGTTGACGACGACGATGTACGCCATCGCGAGGAAGGTCGTGATCCCGGCGATGACCTCCGTGCGTAGATCTGTATCGTGCTCCTCGAAGCCGAAGTAGTCCGCGAGCGAATCCGTGAACCCCATTGATGGTCTGTCCGTGGATAGCCCGTCGTGCGGCCTTAACCGTTACCAACTCGGTCGCACAAACATGGCGGTATGTCGGGGTGTAGTCTCCGAGTTCGACACGAACGTGTGGTGTTCGACACCGCGCGACGCCGCGTCAGTCGAGGGCGACGAGCGCGCCGGTCGGGGCGTCCGTGCGGTCGCGTGCGCGCTCGATGCCCTCGTCGCCGGCGGCGATGAGCGCGAAGACGCCCGCGACGTCGGCCTCGGCGGCGGCGACGATGTCGAGGAGGAGCTCCTGCGTCTCGCCGGAGCGGATGAGGTCGTCGACGACGAGGACGGACTCGCCGGCGTCCACGGCCGATGACGGGAGGTAGTAAGTGAGTTCGATGCCGGATTCGAGGCGCTGGCGGGCCTCGATGAACGCGTCGACGGCCGTCTCCTTGGACTTCTTCGCGTAGGCGCAGCGCGCGTCGTAGTAGGAGGCGAGCGCGGCGGCGAGCGTGATGCCGTCGGTCGCGGCGGTGAGAACGACGTCCGGGCGATCGAAGTCGAAGGATTCGGCGGCGACGGGCGCGACCAGATCGAGGAACGCCTGATCGAAGACGACGCCGGAGTTGTCGACGTATCCCTCCTCGTCGAGGCGGACGCGCTCCTCGAGTTCCTCGCGGAGGACGCGCTCGCCGACCTCGGAGACGACGGCGCGGGCGCGGTCGGCGCTCGGGAGGACGTGGCCGTTCACGTAGCGGTTCAGGTCGCCCGCCGGGAGGTCCGTCTCGTCCGCGAGCTCGTCGTACGTTCGTGTCTCCTTCAGCGTCCGGAGCACGGAGACGGCCTGCAACTGAAGGGCGGCCTTCTCTGCGCGGTTCATAGTTCTATTCACGATTGCGGAACTATGAATATCTCGAATCGTATCTCAGCGAAGAACGACAGCGTTACGCAAACGTGCAATACGGTAGTCTCCGCGTGGCCGTCGCGGACCCGTCACGCGCCGATCGCGGGTGCATCGGCGCGCCCCTCGTCGTCGACCGGATCGACTCGAGGGCCGTCTCACTCCCCGCCGAGGAGGTCGCTCGCGGTGACGAGGGCCTCCATCTCGACGCCGTGCTCGTCGAGGAGGGCGGCGCCGCCCTCCTCGCGATCGACGACGAGGAGCGCGCGGTTCACCTCCGCGCCGGCGTCGCGCAGCGCTTCGACGGCGTCCACGGCCGACTGACCGGTCGTGGCGATGTCCTCGACGACGACGACCTCCTCGCCCTCGTCGAGACGCCCCTCGATGCGGTTCGCGGTGCCGTACTCCTTGGCCTTCTTGCGCGCGATGACGTAGGGGGCGTCGGCCGTGACGGCGGTCGCGGCGGCGAGTGGGACGCCGCCGAGGGCGACGCCGCCGAGCTTCGCGTCGCCACTCACCCGCTCCGCGAACGCCTCCGCGATGAGGCGCAGACAGCGCGGATCGGTCTCGAAGAGGTACTTATCGACGTAGTACTCCGAGGTGCCGCCGTGCGACAACTCGAATTCGCCGTACTGGACCGCGTCGGCGTCCTGCAGGGCCGCAATGAGCTCGTCGTCCGTCATTGGCCGAACTGGCGGGAGCGAGGCCGATAAGCGACGCGATTGCGCGACGACCGGTCGACTACCACGGTTCGTCCTTCAGGTCGAGGAGGTAGGCGACGCCGTTCGTGAGGACGTGGAGGGCGGGCGTGAGGACGAGCACGACGACGACGACGGTGAGCGTGAACGTCTCGCGGAACCAGCCGGGGACGGCGCCGGCAGTCAACGCGAGGGCGACGACGACGAAGTCGAGTTGATCGAGGAGCGGGAACGCCGCGCCGCGCTCGCGACCGCTGCGACGCTTGATGAACGAGGCGAGGATGTCGCCGAGCATCGCCCCGAACGGGAGCGTGAGGAGGGCGAGCGGCGGGAAGCGGGGGATTGGGACGCCGATGGCGCCCGAGACCGCGGGCGCGACGGCGTTGAGGGCGGCCGCGAGGGCGGCGCCGGCGATCGTCCCGATCGCGGTGCCGCGCCACGTCTTGCCGTCGCCGAGGAGTCGGTTCCCGTCGCGCCACGTCCGGCCGCCGTCGATCGGGCGGCCGCCGCCCGCGAGGACGGCCGCGTTGTTCGGGACGTACGCGGGGAGCATCGCCCAGAACGCGGTGACGATGGCCTCGACTGCGTGCATGGCTCCGAGGAGCGGCGCCGAACGCTTAACGCCTTAGGTCTCGCCCTCGTCAGAGGGGGAGAGGTCGCCGAGGCGCCCGCGGACGCTAGACGTTTATCGGCGGACAAGGCGAATGCCTCGACAATGACCTCGTGGAAGCGCGACGCGGCGAGCGGTCTCATCGTCGTCATCCCCGTCGTCGTCACCCTCTACATCATCTACTGGGTGTTCGCCAAGATCGCCGGTCTCGCGCTCGTCGCGACGCACCTGCACAACCCCTATCTCGCGGTCGTGCTGTCGATCGTCGTCTTCGTCCTCGTGGTGTTCGCCGTCGGCTACCTGATGCGGACGGCGCTCGGACGCTTCTTGGAGGACCGCCTCGACGACGCGATGGGGTACATACCCGGGCTCCGAATCGTCTACAACGCCTCGAAGATGGCGGTCGAGACGGCGCTGAACGGCACCGAGGAGTTCCAGAAGCCCGTGAAGGTCGAGCCGTGGGGCGGGATGCGGATGACTGGCTTCCGCACCGGTCAGCGCGCCGCGGACGGCCGCGAGATCGTCTTCATCCCGACGTCGCCGAACATCACGTCGGGGTACGTCGTCGAGGTCGATCCCGAGGACATCATCGAGACGAACGAGAGTGCGGAGGACGCCCTCACGCGCGTTCTCTCGGCGGGGTTCGGCAACAGCACCAGCGGCTCGAGCGACGTCGGCCGGTACTTCGATGATGCGGGCGAAGCGACGGACGAGAAGGGCGAGAACGGGACGGCGAACGAACGGGGCGGAGAGCGAGGACGGGACGGCGACGCGAACTGATCGAGAGGGCGTCGATTTGAACGAAGCGGCCTCTTGGGCGGTCGCGGAGCGGCTTGGGTGGTCGCGCGGAGCGGCTTGGGCGGTCGCGCGGAGCGGGGACCTTCCGACCGCGAGCGCGGAGCGATCCGCGGGTCTTTTTGCGTGCGAGACGGCGACGCCGTCTCGCTGCATAGGCAGAGATCTTCGATTTCTGTCGATGGTCGAGCTTTTTGCCGTGAGCGGTCGCGGAGCGCGACCCGAACGGGAAAAAGGTCGTTGGGTAGGCTTATCGGTGCGGCACCGAAAGGGAGGATCGATGGACGCGTGGCTGTGGATTCTCGCTGCCGTGTTGATCGTGTGGGCGGGAGTGGCGACGCTGGATCGGAACGGGCGCCTCCCCGAGTACGTCGGGACGATGGGACCGCTGCTGACGGTCCACACGAAACGCGGTCGCGCCCTCCTGAATCGAATCGCAGCGCCAAAGCGGGCGTGGCGCGCGTGGGGGAATCTCGGACTCGGCGCGGCGCTCGCGGTCGGCGTCGCGATGTTCGCGTTCCTCGTCGTGAGCGCGCTGAGTATCGTCCAACACCCGCCGACGGCGACGTCACCGGTCTCCCAACCGCGGAACGTCCTCGTCATCCCGGGGGTGAACGACTTCCTCCCGCTCGACGTCGCGCCCGAGATCGTCCTCGGGCTCCTGATCGGGATGGTCGTCCACGAGGGGGGGCACGGGATCCTCTGCCGCGTCGAGGACATCGACGTCGCGTCGATGGGTGTCGTCCTCCTGACGATCGTGCCGATGGGCGCGTTCGTCGAGCCGGACGAGGAGAGCCAGCGGGAGGCCGCGCGCGGATCGAAAGCGCGGATGTTCGCGGCGGGCGTGACGAACAACTTCGTCCTGACGGCGCTGGCCTTCCTCCTGCTCTTCGGTCCCGTCGCGGGGAGCATCTCGGTGGCATCGGGCGCGGCGGTCGGCGGCGCGTTCGCGGCGTCGCCCGCCTCGCAGGCCGGAATCGGACAGGGCGATCGCATCGTCTCGGTCGGGAACCACTCGATCGCGAACAACTCGGCGTTCGAGGAGACGCTCGCGAACACCGCGACGCGTCGCGTCCCGGTCGAACTCGCGTCGGGGGAGACGACGTCCGTGAACCGATCGCTCATGGTGCGGGCGGCGCCGACCGACGGACCGTTCGCGTCCGTCTCGCGGAACACGACCGTCACCGCGGTGAACGGGACGCCGGTCTACACGCGCGCCGGGTTCGCGGACGCGGTCGCGAACCGCTCGCTCGCGGCGCTGACGCTGACGAACGGCACGTCGGGGGCAACGACGACGGTGACGGGTCCCATCGGCGCGCTCGTCGTCGTGCAACCGGACGGACCGACGGCGGCGTCGACCGACCTCCCGACGGGCGAGCCGCTGGTGATCACGCGTCTCGACGGCCGGCGCGTCACGGCGTACGAGGACGTGAGTGACGCGTTATCCGACACCGAACCCGGCGGCACCGTCTCGCTGACCGCGTACGTGAACGGGACGTTCGTCGATCGAACGGTGACGCTCGGGACCAACCCGAACGCGGACGTCGGCTTCCTCGGCGTCCTCGGGACGTACGGGACGTCCGGGCTGTCGTTCACCGACTTCGGAGTCCACCTCTACGAGGCGCAATCGTACCTCGCTACGTGAGCGGGGCGATGACGGGCCACGGGATCGGCGGGTTCGTCCGGGCGGTCGCCGCGACGCTCATCCTGCCGTTCATCAGCCTCGTCGATCAGTCGCTCGCGTTCAACTTCGCCGGGTTCTACGGCTGGAACCTCAACTTCTTCACCGTCGAGGGTCCGCTCGCGGCGCTCGGCGGCGGGGCGTTCCTGCTCGCGAACGTCCTCTTCTGGACCGGGTGGATCAACCTCAACCTCGCGTTCTTCAACTGCATCCCGGCGTTCCCGCTCGACGGCGGTCACCTCCTGCGCACGAGCGCGGAGGCCGTGGTCTCGCGGCTCCCGATCGCGGAGAAACGCCGGGCCGTCCGCGCGGTGACGACGGGGATCGGACTCGTCATGGCCGTCAGCCTGCTGTTGCTCGTCTTCGGTCCGCGACTCCTCGGGTGAGGCGCACGCCGGACTGGAAAGACCCTTGGGCCAGCCATCCCAACGGGCGAGCATGGTAGACGCGCCCGAGACGGCGGAGGGATGGTTCTCCCTCCACGACTTCCGGACGATCGACTGGGATGCGTGGCGGGACGCGCCCGAACGCGAGCGCGAACGCGCCCTTGAGGAGGCAGAAGCGTTCCTCGCGGACCGCGAGGCGCTCGCCGACGCGACGGAGGGGGACTCCGCCGCGTTCAGCATGCTCGGCCACGAGGCCGACCTGCTCTTCGTGCACTTCCGCCCCGAACTCGACGATCTCGACGCCATCGAACGCTCGTTCGAGTCCACGGCGTTCGCGGAGTACACGGAACGCTCCTACTCCTACGTCTCCGTGACCGAGGTCTCCGGGTACGTCAGCGACGAGTACTTCGAGGACCCGGAGAGGGTCGACGCGGGCGTCCGGCGCTACATCGAGGGGAAGCTCACGCCCGACGTGCCCGACGATACGTACGTCTGCTTCTATCCGATGAGCAAGCGTCGCGGACCCGAGCACAACTGGTACGACCTCGACTACGAGGAGCGCGCCGAGCTAATGAGCGGGCACGGCGACGTCGGTCGCGACTACGCGGGGAAGATCCGACAGGTCATCGCCTCCTCCGTCGGACTCGACGACTGGGAGTGGGGAGTGACGCTCTTCGGGAGCGATCCCGTCGATCTGAAGGACATCGTCTACGAGATGCGCTTCGACGAGGCGACGTCGAAGTACGGCGAGTTCGGGTCCTTCTATGTCGGCCGGCGCTTCCCGCCGAGCGATCTCCCCGCCGTCATGGCCGGCGATCGCGTCCCGACGTCCGAGCACGGCGACGGCGACCGCGGACGCGGCGAAAATGGACGCCATAGCGAGGGCGGTCATCACGAACACGAGGAAGGCCACCACGGCGACGACCACGGGGATACCGAGGAGGAGGGGGACATCCGCGACGAACTCGAAGACCTCGACGTCTACGCCGGCCAACCGCACGGCGAGGACGTCTACGCCGTCGTCGTCTACTCCGAGGCCGACGTCGACGGTCTCACGGACGAGGTCGAGGACCTCGCCGAGAGCTTCGACCACTACGACACGCACGTCCGCACGAGCGTCTACGAGGGCGACGCGGAGCACGCCGTCGTCAGCCTCTGGGACACCCAGTCCGCGGCCGACACCGCCGCGGGCTTCCTGACCGACCTCCCCGAGGTCACTCGGAAGGCCGGCGAGCGCGACGACGGCTGGGGGACGATGGGGATGTTCTACACCGTGAAGCCCGAGTACCGCGAGGAGTTCGTGGACACCTTCGGCGAAGTCGGCGACCTGCTCGCCGACATGGAGGGCCACCTCGAAACCGACCTCCTCGCGAACGTCGACGACGAGAACGACATGTTCATCGCCAGCCAGTGGGAGTCCAAGGAGGACGCCATGGACTTCTTCCGCTCCGAGGCGTTCAGCGACACCGTCTCGTGGGGCCGCGACGTCCTCGCCGATCGCCCGCGACACGTCTTCCTCGCGTGAACTACCCCACCCTACCGCTCGCCTGACCGCTCGCGCTTGAGGGTGGGGTAGTTCACCGAAAGAAACGCACCGGTTTCGCGCGTGCCGCGATTGCGACGATCGCGCGTCCGCGTCGTCTCCCGACCCCGTCCCTTCGCGTGGAAACCGCATGACTACGATGGGATAGTGCGTCGATCGTTCACTTTCACTCCGCGCTCCGGATCGGGCGGGCGCGCGGCGCGGAGGGGGACGCATTCGCCGCGACGCCATCTCTTTTGCCGTCGCTCGTCCTCGTCCCTCCCGTATGCTCGAACTCTACCAGTCCGAGGGGTGTCCGCACTGCGAGAAGGTCCGCCAGAAGCTCAGCGAACTCGGCGTCTCCTACGTCATCCACAATCCCCGCCTTCCCGGCGGTCACGGCGGCGACGTCACGAACGGGGTCACGCACGACGAACTCGTCGCCGGTGGCGAGGACCAGATCCCCTACCTCGTCGACACCGCGCGCGAGGTCACGATGTACGAGAGCGACGACATCGTCGACTACCTCGACGAGCACTACTAGGGAGACGGCTCACCACGCGCGTCGCGGCGTTCATATGAGCTGTTCGAGCTGTCGCGTCCGGCGCGCGACGTCGAAGTGGGGTTTCAGGTCGTCGTCGGCGTCGAGGCGTTCGAGGAAGCGGAGCACGTCCGTTCCATGCGTCTCCGCGTACGTCGCGACGGCATCGATTTCGTCGCGGTAGAGGACGAGCGAGTCGAGGAGGGCGAGCAGACAGGCGAGCGCAACCGCCGCCTCCTCGTTTCGCGGGAATGCGTCGCTGACGGGGCGGAAGTCCGGGACGTCGCTCGGCGGCTCGTCGCTCGGCGCGACGGCGAGACAGCGCGTACAGATCGTCGCGCCCGCGCGGTCGTCCGGCAGGTGGGCGCGGAGGTCGGCCGGGGTGGGAAACGAGAGCGTGGGGGCGCCACAGCGCTGACAGGGCATAATGTCACTCGCCGCGCGACGGTGAAGAACGATGGGGTCGGCGACGCGGCCGTCAGTCGGCGGTGCCGGCGTCGGCGCCCGCGTCGCTCGCGCGCTCCTCCTCTTCCTTCTTGTCCTTGACCTTCTTCATCCGGAAGATCTCCTCGCGCTCCTGCTCTTCGAGCTTCTGCTCGATGTAGTCCTCGGACTCGTAGAGGTCCGGGAGGACGGTGAACTCGAGGGCGTTGACGCGGCGTTTCGTGCTCTCGATCTCGTCCAAGAGCTTCTTCATCGCCGTCTCGACCTCCGCGGCGAGGACGATGGTCTCGAGGAGTTCCTCGTAGGCCTCCGCGGCCTCGTCGATGCGGGAACTCGTGCCGATGACGCCGTATCCGCGCTGATCGAGGCTCTTCCTGACGCGCGAGGCCTCGATCTGCGGGACGACCACGCCCATGATGTTGTTGGAGCGGACCGTGATCTCGGGGTGCTCCTTGAGCGCCGCCGCCGCACCGCGGACCGCGACGTCGCCCTCCATGGCACGCGCCATGTTGATCGTCTGCTGGGCGTCCTCGAAGTCCCGCTCTAAGTCCTCGCGGACGTCTTGGGCCTGATCGAGGATGTCCATGAACTCCATGATGAGGCCGTCACGCTTCTGTTCGAGCGTGTCGTGGCCCCGCTCGGAGAGGTCGATTCGATCCTCGATCTCCATCAGGTTCTTGCGCGTCGGCTTGACGTCCTCGGCCATCGTCGATCAGGCCTCCGCTTCCTCGGTCTCGGTCTCGTCCCCGGCGACCGACTCGTCGCCCTCGTAGTACTCCTCGATGAACTCCTCGTCGATGCGCGAGAGCTCGTTCTTCGGGAGGATCGAGAGGACGTCCCACGCGATGTCGAGCGTGTCCTCGACGTCGCGGTTCGTGTGGAAGCCCTGATCGACGAACTCCCCCTCGAAGGCCTCGGCGAAGTCGAGGACCTTGTTGTCGCGCTCGTCGAGCGCCTCGCGCCCGACGATGTTCACGAGGTCGCGCAGATCCTTCCCCTCCGCGTAGGAGGCGAAGAGCTGATCGGAGACCCCGCTGTGGTCGGCGCGAGTGACCCCCTCGCCGATCCCGTCGTCCATCAGGCGGGAGAGCGACGGGAGCACGTCGATGGGCGGCTCGACGCCCTGACTGTTCAGCTCGCGGCCGAGCATGATCTGCCCCTCGGTGATGTACCCCGTCAGGTCCGGGATCGGGTGCGTGTCGTCGTCCCCCGGCATCGTGAGGATCGGGATCTGCGTGACGGACCCCTCCTCGCCCTGCAGGCGCCCGGCGCGCTCGTAGAGCTGGGCGAGGTCCGTGTACATGTATCCCGGATAGCCGCGGCGTCCCGGCACCTCCTCGCGGGCGGCACCGATCTCGCGCAGCGCCTCGCAGTAGTTCGTCATGTCCGTGAGGATCGTGAGGACGTGGTATCCCTCCTCGAAGGCGAGGTACTCGGCGGTGGTCAGCGCCATCCGCGGCGTGACGGTCCGCTCGACGGCGGGATCGTCCGCGAGGTTGAGGAAGACGACGGAGCGTTCGAGCGCGCCCGTGCGCTCGAAGTCGTCCATGAACTCGTTGGCCTCCTCCTGCGTGATGCCCATGCCGGCGAAGACGACGGCGAACTCCGTCTCCTCGCCCTCGTCGGCGACGTCCTCGGGGACGCTCGCCTGCCGGGCGATCTGGAGTGCGAGCTCGCTGTGGGGCAGCCCCGACGCGCTGAAGATCGGGAGCTTCTGCCCGCGTACGAGCGTGTTCATGCCGTCGATCGCGGAGATCCCCGTCTGGATGAACTCCTCGGGGTACTCGCGGGCCGTCGGGTTGATCGCGGCGCCGACGATGTCGCGGCGCTCGTCCGGGACGATCTCCGGACCGCCGTCGATGGGGTTCCCGGAGCCATCAAGCACGCGGCCGAGGAGGTCCTCGGTGACCGGGAGCTTGAGCGTCTCGCCAAGGAAGCGGACGGAGGCGTCCTGACCGACGCCCTCCGTTCCCTCGAAGACCTGAATCGCGACGTACGATTCTGCGGTCTCGAGGACCTGCCCGCGCTTGACTTCGCCGCTCGGCGTCTCGATTTCGACGATCTCGTCGTAGCCGATGGGTTCGTCGGTCTCGACGTACACCAGCGGGCCGCTGACCTCGGTGATTGTCTGGTACTCTTTCATTAGTAGAGAGCCTGCAGCTGTTCCGTGATCTCTGCCTCAAGCTCCTCGACGTACTCCTCGTACTCCTCCTGCGTCGCGATCCGGTTGAGCCGCGGAGCGGCGTCGATGGAGGTGATCTCCTCGATCGGCGCCCCCGCCTCGAGGGCGGCGAACGCCTCGTCGTTGTACGTGTGAATCGCGGTGAGGATCTCGTACGTCTTCTCCGGCGGCGAGAAGGTGTCGACGTCGTGGAACGCGTCCTGCTGGAGGAAGGCCTCGCGGAGGTAGCGCGCGACGTCGAGCGTCAGGCGCTGGTCGTCGGGCAGCGCGTCGCGTCCGACGAGCTGGACGATCTCCTGCAGCTCGTCCTCCTCGTCGAGGACGTCGACCGCCCACTGACGCTCCTCCGGCCAGTCGGGCGCGACGTTCTCTTCGAACCACGGGTCGAGCTGGTCCTTGTAGAGCGAGTAGGACTCCGTCCAGTTGATCGACGGGAAGTGTCTGCTCTCGGCGAGGTCAGCGTCGAGCGCCCAGAACGTCTTCACGATGCGCAGCGTGTTCTGCGTGACCGGCTCGGAGAAGTCCCCACCGGGCGGGCTGACCGCGCCCACGACGGAGACGGACCCCTCCTCGCCGCGCAGCGTCTCGAAGCGCCCGGCGCGCTCGTAGAACTGCGCGAGGCGCGCCGCGAGGTAGGCGGGATAGCCGCCCTCACCGGGCATCTCCTCCAGCCGGGAGGAAATCTCGCGCATCGCCTCCGCCCACCGCGAAGTGGAGTCGGCCATCAGCGCGACGTCGTACCCCATGTCGCGGTAGAACTCCGCGATGGTGATGCCCGTGTAGATGCAGGACTCGCGGGCCGCGACCGGCATGTTCGAGGTGTTCGCGATGAGCGTCGTCCGCGCCATCAGCGGGTTCCCGGACTTCGGGTCCGTGAGGTCGGGGAAGTCCTCGATGACCTCCGTCATCTCGTTCCCGCGCTCGCCGCAGCCGATGTAGACGACGATGTCCGCGTCCGACCACTTCGCGAGCTGCTGTTGTGTGACGGTCTTCCCGGAACCGAACGGTCCCGGAATCGCGGCCGTCCCGCCCTTCGCGATGGGGAAGAGGCCGTCCTGCACGCGCTGGCCGGTGATGAGCGGCTCGGTCGGCGTGAACTTCTCCTCGGAGGGGCGGGCCTGACGGACCGGCCACTCCTGATGCATCGTCACCTCCTCGCCGTTGTCGAGGACCGCGACGGGTTCGGTGACGGTGTGCTCGCCATCGTTGACCTCGACGACCTCACCGCCCTCGAAGTCCGGGGGGACGAGGACCTTGTGCTCGATGCTGACCGTCTCGGGGACGGTACCGACGACGTCGCCGGGTTCGACGACGTCGCCAGCGGAGACCGTCGGGGAGAAGTCCCACGACGCCTCCAGATCGATCCCGGGAGAGTCGACCCCGCGGTCGAGGAACGCGCCCATCTCGTCTTCGAGGACGTCAAGGGGGCGCTGAACGCCGTCGTAGATGGTGTCGAGGACCCCGGGACCGAGGTCGACGGTCAGGGGTTCGCCCGTGTTCTCGACCGGTTGACCCGGCGAGATCCCGGACGTCTCCTCGTACACCTGAATCGTCGTCGTATCGCCCTCTATCTCGATGACCTCGCCCATCAGCCCTTCGTCGCCGACGTAGACGACGTCGTTCATCTGGGCGGTGAGGCCCGTGGCGGTCACGACCGGACCGCTCACGCTCGCGATTTCGCCGGTGTCTGTTACGGTGTCTGTCTGACTCATTCGTTCGCACCTTCGTCCTGATCCATCAAGTCGATCCCGATGGCCCGCTTTATCTGTTCGCGCATTCCACTGCTTCCGCCGGCACCGCCGCCGATCGTGACGACCGTCGGTTCGACGCTCGTCTCGACGGTCTCTCGAACGCTCCGAGAGAGGTAGTCGAGATCGTCGGCGTGCATCACGATGATCCCGACGTCATCGGTGTCGAAGACGTCGCGGACCGCGTCGTCGAGATCCTCGGGTTTGTCCTCCTCCGGGACGTTCCGGAACTCGCGAACGCCCGCGAGTCGAAAGCCCGTCGTGAACTCCGCGGTGCCGACGACGGCGATCTCCTGACTCATAGAATCACCAGTTCGCGTTCGATCTCCTCGCCGCTCAGGTCCACCTCGCGACCGCGCGCGATCGCGCGGACGTTGTCCACCTCACGCTCCTTCGCGAGGACGTACGCGAGGACCGGGCAGACCGAGAGCGGAAAGACGTGCGAGAGGTGATCGGCGTAGCCGAGGAGCGAGGCGTCGAGCGCGTGCTCGAACCCCATGAGGGTGTCCGCCGACTCCAGCCGTTCGAGCGCCGGCCCGAGCTCGTCGCTGTATCGGCTCTCGCGCAGTCGCGCGACGAGTTCGTCCCGGTTCTCGACGAGCGACGCGAGCTCGGACGCCTCGAAGAGGCGCCCACCCTCGATGTAGTAGTCCGCCGGATCGATGTCCGCCCCGCTGCGCGCGAGCCGGAACGCGTTCCGGATGTTCCGGAAGTCGACTTCGGCGCGCAGGAACTTCACGAACTCCCGCGTCCCGCTCTCCGTCGTGGCGTTCAGCCCGCGGAGGAGAGCGTCGTAGAACGTCCGGTCGACGGCGTTCTCGAGCGGAATGAGCGCGCCCGTCTCCTCGAAGTCGTCGAGCGCGTCGTCGAGGGGCGCTCCGAACACGGTCTCGGCGAGGGCCTCGACGACCTCCGCGACAGACGTGCACTCCTCGAGCGTCGCGAGGAGCGCGTCGTCGAACTGCCCGGCGCGGATGAAGTCGTCGTCGATGACGGTCGTGTCCGTCTCCGAGTAGACGCCTCGGATCGCCGTCTTCACGTTCCACGCGTCGAACTTCCGGAGATAGCGCGAGATGAGGTCGGCGAGCGTTCCCTGCGACCACTCGAGGAGGTCGTTGAAGTGCCGGGCGAGGTTCCGGTTGAGCGCGTGCTCGACGAGATCGACGCCGGAGTATCGCGACCCGAGCGCGTCGATCTCCGGGCCGTACTCGGACTCGCCGAGGAATCGAGCGATCTCGCTCGGACCCATCCGGGTGAGCGTGTCGTACTCGTCGGCATCAAGCAGGAGCGCCCACCGCGATCGCACCCGGGCGTCACGTAGGCGTAGTTCGACGCGTCGCGGCTGATGACGTTCATCGGTCGTCGAACAGCCGGTTCGATATTTCCTTCAGTTCGTCCTCCCAGACGTCCGCGAGGACGCTGTCGAACGTGTTCTTCACGCGTACGCGGGAACTCTCGCTCTCGATGACGACGCCGCCGAGGCAGTCGTACTCGCCGGCGGTCGTGACGTTCGAGCGCTCGTCGAGGAGGTCCGCGATGAGGTCCTCGTCGCCGGGCGCGTAGTGGACGGCGAGCTGCTCGTCCTCGTCGAACTCCGCGAGGGAGTCGGTGAGGAGCGAATCGGTGAGCGAACGGCGCTTCTCTGCGTCGAGGTCGGTGAGACGCGACTCGACACGGTCACGGACGTCGTCGAGCGCCTCGCGCCGGGCGCTCATCCGTTCGTGTTTGGCTTCGAGCTTCGCGCTGGAGAGTTCCTGCTCGCGCAGCTGGTCGATCTCCTGCGCGACCTCAGCTTCGGCCGTCTCGACGATTTCGTCGGCGTCCGCTTCGGCCTCCGCGATGATCTCTTCGGCCCGTTCGTCGGCGTCCTTGTGGATGGCGTCGGCCGTCTCCTCGGCCTCCGATCGGATTTCCTCCGCGACCGTTTCGAGGCTCATCGTGGCTTAGACGATGAAGATGACGATGATCGCGAGGATGACGAGCGTCTCCGGAAGCACGGTGAACAGCAGACCGATACCGAAGAAGTCGCTGTCCTCCGCGATGGCGCCGACGGCGGCGGCGCCGATGCCGCCCTCCGCGATCCCCGCGCCGAGCGCGGCGATGCCGACGCCGAGTGCGGCGCCGCGGCGGGCGGGAACGCGACCGTGGAGCCGGCTTCCGCGCTCTGCTGTGCGATCAGTCCGAGCATGTTGATGGCTGCGACGAGGGTTTCGTACATTATTGGTTAATCCTGCGTGGTGTAGGTTCGCTGGTGGCCGAACGGTTCGTATTTCTTCCCACCGCCTTCATAAAACTTCCCAAAGAACTCCACATATTCGAGACGGATGGCCTGCATCCCGGCGCTGGTGATGCCGAGGGCAAGGACTAAGAGGTGCCCGAGAACGAGCACCACGATCCCGGCGACGATTCCGACGACGCCGCTGTGCAGGAGACCCGGGAACATGACGGAGGCTTCGGAGTGATGGGCGAGCGCTTCACTCGCGGTCTGATTGACGAGGTAGTGATACTCCCCCTCGTGGCTGTACGCCCCGAAGAAGAGCAGATTGATGACGAACGCGATCCCGCCCTCCGCGAGCACCTCCGCCCCGAGCCGCGTGTAGGAGAGGACGTGCGTGATGGAGTTCACGAGACCCTCGTAGGCCTCGATGCCGCCGCCGCCGAAGTAGGCGAGGACGAGCCCGATCGGGATCATCCAGAGTCCGACGGCGCCGACGACACCGGGGAACCCGGTGAAGCCGAGCGGAACGGGGTTGCCGTTGAGGACGTTCGAGGTCCCGATCAGCCAGTCCGGCTGGATCGTCTTCGGCTTGCTGAACACCCAGAGCCAGATCCCGAGCATGACGACGACGAGCGATCCGCTCTCGAGGACGGCGTCCTTCGGGCCGTGCGTGAGCTGTTTCACGAAGTCGAAGACGTAGCCCACCGTGAGGTGGACCAGACCGGCGAGCACGGACGCGAGGAGCCACAGTTCCGCCCAGTCGGCGAATCCGGGTTCGAGTCCGCGATTGAGAAGCGGCACGTAGGGCAGGTGCATCCCGAAGACCTCACCGTAGAGGATACCGAACACCATCGTCACGATTCCGGCGACGATGGCGACGAATCCGAGCGACCGGATGCCCTCGGAGTCGACGCGCGTGTAGAGCGCGTAGCCGACGAGCGCGTAGACGGCACCGTAGCCGATGTCCCCGATCATGAACCCGAAGAACAGCGGGAACGTGAGGAACAGCACGATCGTCGGATCGATCTCGTGGTAGTTCGGCCGGTTGATTGCCTGCACGAGCACTTCGAACGGCTTCGCGAACCACGGATTGTTCTGGACGACCGGGGGTTCGTCCGCGGTCCCGGCGTTCGCGCCGCCGTCGGTCGCGAGCTTCCCCTCGCCCTCGGCCTCCTCGCCGGCGGGCGCGAACCCGGCGGCGGGGACGTCGCGCTCGGGTTCGTAGTCGGCGCGTTCGAGCTCCTCGACCTCGATGCGCTCCCCGAGTTCGTCCTTCAGCGCGGACGCGTACGACTCGTAGTCGCTGGTGGGAATCCACCCCTCCGCGAAGAAGGCGTGCTCCGTCGTCGCGAAGCTGAGCGGCGCCTCTGCCTTCTGTACCTCGATGTTGAGCTTCTCCTCGGCCGCGAGAAGGAAGCCGGCGTGTTCGAGGCGGAGGCTCCGCAGTTCGCTCTCGACGCTCTCGAGGTCCGACTGGAGCTGCTGCTTGCGGTGTTCGAGTCGTTCGAGATGGTCGGCGGGCGATCCCTCGGCCTCCGGGATCTCGTAGCGCTCGACGTCGAGACCGACGAGGGCCTCCGAGAGGGCGTCCTCGGAAGCGCCCGATTCGGGGTAGGCGACGGCCGCGAAGACGTCGCCCTCGGTGAACACCTCGTGGGACTGGATCTGTCCGGCGTCCGCGAGCGCGTGCCCGACG
>NZ_BATA01000035.1 GCF_000474235.1 Halarchaeum acidiphilum MH1-52-1 | reverse complement strand
AAAAAGACGGAGGGCCAGACGCCTTTTCCGACTCACGAGTGAACGTCGGGGCATGCAGGCGTCGCGTTCGCGTGCCGCGCGCATCGAGTCCGTCGAGGAGGCGTCGGCGGATGACGACCGATTGGTGTCGGTGGCGGTGGCGTACGACGAGCCGCTGGGGCCGACGCTCGAACGAGTCGAGGAGGCGCACGCGGAGGCCGAGTACCTCGACGGGCGCGCGAGCGAGCCGCTGACGGAGGCGTTCGAGGCGGCGGCGCGGGCGCTTCGCGACGTCGGCGAGACGCCGTCGGACGGTCTCGCGGTGTACGCGGGAGTGCTGGACGGCGCGCTCGAGACGTACGTCTTCGAGGATCCGCCGGGGCGTGTGATCGAGGGGGGCTTCGAGCACGGGAACGCGTTCGCCACGGGACCGTTGGAGCGCGGCGGCGCGCGTGACGCGACGGTCGGCCTCGTGGTCGTGGAGCGCGGTGGGGCGGCGCTCGGGCGGCTGGACGACGATGGCGTGACGACGCTGGAGACGTTCGATAGCGGGGTGCCGGGGAAGACGCGGGCAGGTGGTCAGTCGGCGGATCGGTTTCGGCGGCGCCGCGAGGAACGCAAACGCGAGTTCTTCGCGTCCGTCGGCGAGGAGGCGGGGCGGGTCTTCGACGCGCCGGACGCGGTGGCGCTCGGGGGAACGCACGTGACGGTCGAGGCGTTCCGTGACGGGGACTCCCTCCCGGATCGGCTCGCGTCGCGCGTCGCGGGGACGTACGCGGTGGAGCACGCCGGCGAGCGCGGTCTCGACGAGTTGGCGGCGCGGGCGCGCGGGGACGTGACGGACGTCCACGTCGAGGCCCGCGAGGCCCTCGATACCTTCTTCGAGCGCCTGCCGGACGGCGAGGTGGCGTACGGGCGCGAGACGGTGGACGACGCGCTGACGTACGGGGCGGTCGAGCGCCTGCTCGTCGCGGAGACCGTGGGGGCGAGCGCGCGCGCGGCGTACGCGGAGCGAGTGGACGACGAGGGCGGCGACCTCGTCGTGATCCCGACGGACGTGGCGGGTGGGGAGCGATTCACCGAGGGGTTCGACGGCGTCGGCGCGCTGTTGCGCTTCCCCGTGGAGGCGTGACGGCGGCGACCGCGAAGAAGGAGGGGACGGGCGGGTTCAGTCGTCGCCGAGCGGCGCGCTGCCGACGGGGACCACGACGCGGTCCCACGCCCAGTTGGTGACCTCCGCGAAGGAGGTGTACATGGCGAGGAGACCGCAGAGCATCCCGATCCAGCCGCCGAGCGCGCTCGTGCCGTAGCCGAGTTCGCCGAGTCCGAGGAGCGCGAACGTGATCCACAGCGTGAGGAAGACGGACCAGAGCGCCCAGTTGAGCTTGAACGTGCTGATCCACATGTAGAGCGTGAACAGCGCCCAGAGGAGCAGCGCGAATCCGACGGTGGATCCGCCGACGCTGAGGATGTCGTTCGCGGCGAAGATCTCGAGGAGCGCGAACCACCACCAGAACGCTCCGTACGAACAGAACGCGGTCATCCCGAAGGTGTTCCCCTCCCGGTACTCGAAGACGCCGGCGACGAACTGGATCGTCCCCCCGAATGCGAGACCGAGCGGGAGCGCGACCGCCGCGCTCCCGAAGACACCGGCGTTGACGCTGCTGAGCAGGACGGTCGTCAACCCGAAGCCGACGAGACCGAGCGGCGCCGGGTTGCCGCTGTCGGTGTCAGCGGGCATCGACGTCCCCCCGTCCCGTGCGGTGATCGGTGTCGATCCGTGCCGTCGTGTAAGTTACTCGCATGACCAATACGCTATACATCATCGATCATTAAATAATATGCCGTTATAGATAATTAACTATAATGGGTGCGGCGGAGGGACGGTCCCACTCGGAAGGAAGCGGATCGAAGTGACGAACGGGTCAGAAGATAGAACGCTGACAGCTCCCGCAGAGCTCCTCCTGTTTGCGATCGACCTCGGTGACCTGCGGGGAGAAACTCATCGCACAGCGGTTGTTATCGCAGTGTTCGAGACCGAGCGTGTGGCCGATCTCGTGGACGACCTCTTTGCGGACGCGGTCGGCGAAGATGTCGCCCGCGGAGCGCTGGCTGAATCCGCCGTCCGAGGAGGTCTGGAGCCGGTGCGTGGAGACCACACAGCCCCGCCCGTCGAGGTACGCGAGACCGAAGACGTAGTTTCGCTGTCGGTAGAAGAGGTCGACCGGTGTGACGGCGACGTTCTTCTCCCCGGCGCCGGCCCGGCGTGCGACCTCGATGAACGGCTCCGCCCGGTACTGGCGCCGGCCCGAGTCGTAGGCGTCTTCGGGGACGTCCTGTTCCGCGGCGACGGAGACCTCGCAGTCGTAGACCCGCCGGAGACTCGACGACGCCTCCCGTTTCACCGTCGCGGGCACGTCGCCGACAGGGACGATATCGACACGCATACGAAGCGCTATGCCGCCTCGACGCATAAACATCCCGCCGTGAAGACGACACGCACGGACGCGATCGCCGACGCGCTCGCCGAATACGACCGACTCGTCGAGGTCGGCGTCGGCCGGCGGACGGCCGTCGCGGGCGCGCTCGCCGAACGCGGCTGTTCCGTCGTCGCGACGGACGTTCACGAGCGCGAGACGCCCGGCAGCGTGGCGTTCGTCCGCGACGACGTCACCGGTCCGCGCGTCGAGGCGTACGCCGACGCGGACGCCGTCTACGCGCTGAACTGCCCGCCGGAACTCCACCGACCGCTCCGCGACGTCGCGCGCGACGTCGACGCGGACTGCCTGTTCACCACGCTCGGCGGCGACCAGCCCGCGATCCCGGTCTCGCGACGCGCCGTCGGTTCCGAGACGCTGTACGTGGCGGCCGCGCGCGGCAGGTAGAAATCCCTTTGCCGGGCGGTCACGCAGGTCGATGTATGCAGGTCGACACCGTCGTGCTCGACGTCGACGGAGTGCTCGTCGACGTCGCGGACTCCTACCGGCGCGCCATCGTCGAGTCCGTCGAGCGCGTCCACGGCGACACCATCGCGAAGGCGGACGTGCAGGCCTTCAAGGACGCGGGCGGGTTCAACAACGACTGGACGCTCAGCGACGCCGCCGCGCTCTACGTGCTCGCCTCGCGCGAGGGACTGGCGATGGACGTCGCGGCGTACACCGACGAGATCGAAAAGCGCGGCGGCGGTCTCGACGCCGCCGAGGCGGTCGTCGCCGCGGCGCTCGACGAGGACGCCCGCGAGCGCACCTACGACGAGTGGGATCCCGCCGAGCTCCGAGCGGTCTTCCAAGCGCTCTACCTCGGGAGCGAGCGCTACCGCGACATCGAGGGCGGAGAGCCGCCCGTCGAGGCGGCGGGCTTCATCGAGGACGAACCGGTCATCGTCACGCCCGAGACGATCGAGCGCCTCACGGCCGGCTACTGCGTCTGCGTGCTCACCGGCCGCCCCGAATCGGAGGCGGAGATCGCCCTCGAGCGCGTCGGTCTGGACGTCCCCGACGAACGGCGGTTCACGATGGACGACTGGGAGGAGGGCAAGCCCCATCCGCGCGCGCTCGTCGCGCTCGCGGATCGCTGCGACGCCGACGCGGTGGCGTTCGCCGGCGACACCCTCGACGACGTCGAGACGGCGTCGAACGCCGCGGACGCGACCCGGAGCGGACGTACTACGGCGTCGGCGTCCTCACGGGCGGCCTCACGGGCGAAGGCGGGCGACGGAAGTACGAGGCCGCCGGCGCGGACGTGATCGTCGACTCCGTGAACGACCTCCCCGACCTCTTGGAGGGGTAGTCGGCCGCCGGGCCTTTGTGGTGCCCGCGTGACGGCCCGCACATGGCAGATGTCCGAATGCGCCTGCTCAAACAGGACCGCGGTCCGATCGAGGTCGAAGTGGACGACGAGTGGGGACACGAACTCGAACTCGACGGCGTTGAAGAGGAGCCGGACGGTCTCCACGGAGAGGCGCGGGACGCCGAGGCCGACGACGTCCTCTATCGCTTCGTCACGGACGACGACGAGGAGCTACCGATCTACCTCGAACGCCGCCACGCCCGCGACGACGAGTTCGAACGCCTCGGCGAAGTGACCGACGTCGCCATCGAGACGAACATCGGCTAGCGACGGCGGTCGTTTCCGCGACGGCCTCGCCAGTCGAGCGCGTTCCACAGGGACGATGTACCACCCGGCCGAATCCGCGAATCGATGCCACGACCACGCGGTACCATCGCAGGCGGCGTCGTCGCCTCGTTCGTCCTCGCCGCCGCGCTCCTCCTGTCGCCGCCCGTGCTCCTCCTCTTCGGGTTCGGTGCGACGCTCCTCACCGTTCCCGCCACCCACCTCCTCTTGGAGGAGGCGCGCGATCGCGGGGCCGTCCGGCGGCGCTGTCTCGCCGGACTCGTCGGCGGCGCGCTCACGACGTTCGTCCTCGGGCGCCTCGTCGCCCTCGCACTGCCCGTCGCGGGCGACCCCGCGCGCCTGCTCCTCGACTGCGTCGCGCTCCTCGCAGGGGTCGTCGGCGGGGGACTCGTCGTCGCCGGTGGCTACGATCGCATCCGAGACTGAGGCAACGCTCACGCAACACAGAATCCTTATTCGCGCGGCCGCCAACCGACGAGTATGCGAATCGCGCTACTCGGCGGCACCGGCGACATCGGCGAGGGCCTCGCGCTCCGCTGGGCCTACGACACCGATCACGAGGTCATCATCGGCTCGCGTGACCCCGAGAAGGCCCGAGCGAAGGCCGAGGAGTACGAGACCGAACTCGATAGCCGCGGGCTGGAACGCACCGTGAAGGGCTTCGGCAACGAGATGGCGGCCGATCGCGCCGACGTCGTCGTGCTCGCCGTCCCCGCCTACCACATCGGCGACGTCGTCGAGAGCGTCGCGGACGTCGTCGACGAGGAGACCGTCCTCGTCAGCCCCGCCGTCGGCATGAGTCGCGACGACGACGGCATGCACTACAACCCACCGGGCGTCGGGAGCGTCACCGAACTCGTTCAGCACCGCGCTCCCGACGACGCCCCCGTCGTCGGCGCGTTCCACAACCTCGCCGCCGACCGCCTCGCCAACCTCGACGTCGAGTTCGACCTCGACACGCTCGTCGTCGGCGACGACGAGGACGCCCGCGACCTCGTCGCCGACCTCGGCACCGAAATCGACGGCCTGCGCGTCCTCGACGCGGGACCCGCCGCCAACGCCGCCGAAGCCGAATCCGTCACCCCGCTCCTCATCAACATCGCGATGAACAACGACGACATGCACGACGTCGGCGTACGCTACCTCTGACGGACCGTTTACGCTGCGGCGCGCGAAGCGCGCCGCGGTAAAAGCTCCACCACCGTAGGAAGCTTCGCTTCCTACTGTTCAGCCGGAAAGCGCCGCGTTCCGGCGACAAAAGCCCAGCGCGCTCCCGTCGCGCCCTCCGGGCGCGGTGGTCGCGCTCGGGCCTCGCGCTACGTGCGAGTGAATCGCCGCACGACCGGGATCTGACGAACCGCTCGTGCGACGAACGCCATCCACATGGATCGAAGACAGCCATCGCTATTCGAGCCGTGTCGAAAGAAACGAAGCGGGTCGGGCGCGGACTCCTACGCTGGACGTCGTCTACGCGCCGGCTTCCTCGAAGGCGTCTTCGAGCTTGTCGGACTGCGTGACGCCGACGAAGCGCTCGACGACGCCGTCATCGTTCTCGACGACGATGGTCGGGATGGAGCGCACCTGATACTCGTTGGCGACGTCCTGATTCTCGTCGACGTCGACCTTCTCGAAGGTGACGCGATCGCCCCACTCCTCCTCGAGATCCTCGAGGATCGGGTCCTGCGTCTTGCACGGGCCACACCAGTCGGCGTAGAAGTCCTTCAGGGTGACTGTCATCGTTCTACCGTGGTCTAGGCCGGGCCACGCCGATAAGGATTACTCACGGAACGTCGATTGCCGTTACTCCGGTGGCGACGCGGCCGTCACGCTCCCGATGCGCCAAGTGACGACGCGGTGCGCGGCGATGCGGTGGGCGACGACGCGGTGCGCGGCGATGCGCCAAGTGACGTCGCGGTGCGCGGCGATGCGGTGGGCGGTCGTCCGCAAGGGTTAGGATGGTGGACGCCGAACCCGGGCGTATGAGCAGCGGTCAGAACTCCGGCGGGCTGATGTCGAGCGCCGGACTCGTCCGGTACTTCGACTCCGAGGGGCGCAACGCGATCCGAATCGACCCGAAGAGCGTGATGGCCTTCAGCACTCTCTTCGGCGTCGCCATCATCCTCCTGAACATCCTGGCCTGACGGAAGCCGGGAGCCTTTTTCTCCTGCCGGCCCAACACCGCGTATGACACTCGACGTCGGGGTCGTCGCCGTGCAGGGCGACGTCTCCGAACACGGCGACGCCGTCCGTCGGGCGGCGGCGAACCACGGCGAGGAGACGGTCGTCCACGAGGTGCGACACTCGGGCGTCGTCCCCGACTGTGATCTGCTGTTGCTTCCCGGTGGGGAGTCGACGGCCATCTCGCGCCTGCTCGAACGCGAAGGCATCGACGGGGAAATCGTCGCGCACGTCGACGCCGGAAAGCCCGTGCTCGCGACCTGCGCGGGCCTGATCGTCGCCTCGCGTGACGCGCGCGACGAGCGCGTCGAGACGCTCGATCTCGTGGACGCGACGGTGGATCGGAACGCGTTCGGCCGGCAGGTCGACAGTTTCGAAGCGCCCCTCGACGTCGCGGGCATCGAGGAGCCGTTCCCCGCGGTGTTCATCCGCGCGCCGCTCATCGCCGAGGTCGGCGACGACGTGGACGTGCTGGCGACGTGGGACGAGAAGCCAGTAGCGATCCGCGACGGTCCCGTGATCGGGACGTCGTTCCACCCGGAGTTGACCGCGGACGCGCGCATTCACGACCTCGCGTTCTTCGAGAACGAGGAGGCGGAACTGTGAGCGTGGACACCGACGCGGATCCGGACGAGAACGGGAACCTGAAGGCGGAGATCGAGGGCGTGAAGGTCGCGGGCACGTCTGACGGTCCGGCGCCGGTCGTGCTCGTCGACGTCGGCGACGAGTCGGACGTCCTCCCCATCTTCATCGCGTTCGAGGAGGCGCTGAGCATCGCGCGCGGCGTCGACGCGGCGGACGTCGGCCGACCGCTCACGCACGACCTCCTCCTCGACGTGATCGAGGCGCTCGGCGGTCGGCTGCTCGGCGTCGAGATCCGATCCGAGGCGCACGGGACGTACTACGCGGACGTCACCCTGCGGACGCCGCGCGGGGAGACGACGGTCGACGCGCGACCGAGCGACTCGCTCGCGCTCGCGGCGCGGACGGACGCGCCGATCCGCGTCGCCCCCGACGTCTTCGAGGCGGGCCGCCGCGAGCGCGAGACGTTCGACGACCTGCGCGACATCCGGGAGGTGGCGGCGGAATGAGTGGCGACACGGGCGCTCACGATGACGGGGCGGACGCCGAGGGGATGCACGGCGACGACGTCCTCGAGGGGATCTTCGACGTCATCGAGGACCGCAAGGAGACCCTCCCGGAGGACTCCTACACGGCGTCGCTGTTCACCCACGAGAAGGGCGAGAACCGGGTTCTGGAGAAGGTCGGCGAGGAATCGACGGAGTTCGTCCTCGCCGCGAAGGACGACGACGGGGCGGAGATGGCCGAGGAGGGCGCCGATCTCGTCTACCACATGCTCGTCGCGCTCTCGATGCACGACGTGGACGTCGAGGCGCTGCTCGACGTCCTGCGCGAGCGACAGGGGTAGGCGGTGGCGGAGCGGCGCAGTGGTGGAGTCGCCGCGAACCGACCGGTGAAGCCGCGAGGAACGCGGTCCCGTACGCCGGGCCGACCACGACAAACGCGAGGTCGCGTCGATCTCCTCGACGCGAACGCGTGCGCGAGGAGGGGGGCATATCGGCGCCTCCGCGATCGCCATCGGGCGGACGCCCGAGCGGCCGTGCGTCACGGTGACGCCCTGAGGCGGTGATACGTGCGTTTTTACGGCTCGCCGCGCTAGTGCGGGTATGATCTTCGAGGACCTCCCGACGACGCCCACGTCGGAGGAGCTGCTCGACAAGGCGTTCTCGCGAGCGGCGCGGGCGGGCCGGGCGAAGTCCGGCGTCGAGGCGCAAGAGTCGATGTTGCAGACGGCGTCGAACGTCCTGAGCGACAACCTCCATAACGTCGTGACGGCGTGGCCGGACTTCGACGGCGAAGTGGAGCCGTTCTATCGCGAGCTCGCGGACGCCGTGGTCGGCGTCGACGAGGCGCGCGCGCATCTCTCCGAGGTGACGTGGGCGTCGCGGAAGACGAAGGAACTCGGCCGGGAGTACATCGGGCGCCTGCCGCGCGACGACGCGGACGCCGCGAAGAAGCTCCGCAAACAGGCGTTCGCGCGAATGGGATCCGTCCTCCGCGAGGTCGAGGACGACCTCCAGTTCCTCAACGAGGCGCGCGACGACCTGAAGACGTTCCCGGACATCCGGCCGGACGAGCCGGCGATCGTCGTCGCCGGCTACCCGAACGTCGGGAAGTCCTCGTTCGTGAACGACGTGACGAACGCGCGCAACGAGACCGCCAAATACCCCTTCACGACGAAGGCGGTCCGCGTCGGTCACGTCGAGCGCGATCACGTCCGCTACCAGCTCGTCGACACGCCCGGACTCCTCGACCGACCGGCCGACGAACGCAACGACATCGAGGAGCAGGCGGTCTCCGCGCTGACGCACCTCGCGGACGCCGTGCTCTTCATGGTTGATGCGTCGGCGACCTGCGGCTACCCGCTCGACGACCAGCTCGCGCTCCGCGAGGACGTCCACGAGACCTTCGCGAACGCGGACGACGACGTCGGCTTCCTCACCGTCTGCAACAAGAGCGACGTCTCGACGGACGTCGAGGCGGACGCCTACATGAGCGTCGAGACCGGCGAAAACGTCGATGGCGTGCTCGCGGCCGCCGTCGATGCGACCGGCTACGAGCTCGAACTGCCGCTTCGAGACTGAGGCGAGCGGAGTGAGGCGGGGGAACGCGCGGTGGCGTGTGGCGCGAGGGATCGCGGTCGTGCGACGTCGGAGGCGGCGGAAAGGGGTCGTGCGACGTCGGCGGCGGCGGCCGTCGCACCGGCGCTCGTCGTTCCGGCGCTCGTCGCGTCGTCGGCGCCTTCGCTCGCGGTCTGTATCTCCACGAATCGCACTCGCACGGTGACACCGTAGCCGGTCGCCGCCTCGATGCGGCGTCTGAGCGTCGCCGCGAGGTCCGGATAGGTGGTGCCGTCCGGGCGGCCGACGGTGAACACGACGCGGTCGGGCTTGGCGAGCGGCGACGGCGACTGGACGTACGTCACCTGCACGTCGACGAGCGAGAGGTCGGCGTACTGGCCGCTCTGGAAGGCGTCCTGCGCCTGCACGCGCGTCGTCTGCTCGAAGCGCCCGTGCTGGTAGGAGGAGTAGGTGACGCCGCCGAGGAACAAGGAGAGGACGGCGATGGCGACGACGAGCACGCCGATGCGCTTGAGCGTGGCGCTGCGGGCCTCGCTGAGACGGAACCAGTGTTCGGGACGGTAGCCCTGATACCAGAGGACGGCGAGCGCCGCGAGGTTGATCGAGAGGAAGTTGACGAGCACGAGGACGGTGGAGCCGACGACGGTCGTCGGGAGTCCCCACGCGAGACCGATGCCGATGACCGCGGTCGGCGGGACGAGCGCCGCGGCGATCATGACGCCGACGAGCGCGGAGGAGACGCCGGAGGAGAGGCTGAACGCGCCGGCGACGCCCGCGCCGAGCGCGACGGCGAGCGAGAGGAAGTCCGGGTTGAGCCGTTCGCGGATCTGCCCGATGGCGAGGAGTTCCTGCGACGAGAGCGGCGGGACGAGGTGGACGACGCGCGCGAAATAGGCGAACCCGGCGGCGGCCGCGACGGCGGCGACGAAGCCGATCGTTTGGAGTTTGACGCCGCGGAGGAACATCTCGCGATCGTCGACGACCGTGCCGACGCTCGTCGCCATCGCCGGGCCGATGAGCGGCGCGATGACCATCGACCCGACGACGACCGCGGGGGAGTCGAGCAGGAGCCCGGCGGCCGCGACGATCGCGGAGACGACCGTCATCACGAGGAACGCGCCGAGCCGCGGCGCGAGGTCGCGGGCTTTCGCCGTGATCTCCTCGCGCGCGATCCGATCCTCCGACTCCTCCTCCTCGTAGCGCTCCTGTAACGCCTCGAATTTCTTCGAGACGACCGTCTCGGCGTCCACGACGACCGTGTAGGCGTTCTCCTCCAAGCCGGCTTCGCGGAGCGCGGAGAGGACGTCCTCGACCGCCTGCGTCGGTAGCGGGAAGTAGACGACGCCCGTATACCCCTGACTCCCCGTCTCGTCGGTGACGACGTAGTCGATACCGCGCTCCTCCAGTTCGGCGAGGATGGTCTCGCGTTTCCCCGCGGGAACGATGACCTGCACCAGACGCACTACCACGACGTGCACCCGGGGCGAAGAAAAGCGTGTGGGGGACGTTACGACGCGGTGTAGGTGGCCTGCACCGAGACGGAGACGGAGACGGGCGCGTTGTCGATCTCCGTGCGGTCGCTCGCGCTCCCGCTCGCGGCCGCGGAGGTGTACATGACGGGCGGGGATCCGCCGTCGACGGAGGCGGACCGGAGACCCGAGACGGTCAGCCCGGCGGCGTCCGCGGCCGCGTCGGCCTGCGAGCGCGCGTCGTCCATCGCGTCGTGAATGGCCTCGGTGCGGAGGTCGGCGCGCGTCGCATCAGAGAGCGTGAAGTGCACGCCGTCGACGCGGTTCGCGCCGCCCGCCACCGCCGCGTCGAGCACGTCGCCCGCCCGCGAGGGATCGTCCACCGTCACGTCGAAGGCGTGGACGGCCTCGTAGTGGGTCGTCGTTCCGTTCTGCGTCTTCTCCGTGCGCTCGGTCACGCGGTAGGCCGTCGTCTCGACGTCGTCGCTCCCGACGCCCGCGTCCGTCAGCGCGTCGTGGAGGGAACTCGCGTTCCGCGCGACGGCGGCGCGCGCGTCGTCCGCCGAGGCGGCGCTGGCGGTGACGGCCACGGAGACGACCGCCTGATCGGGATCAGCGGACGCGGAGCCGGACGCCGAGACGTCGAGCGTCGTCGCGTTCGACGAGACCGACGGCGACGACGCTTGCGGGGCGATAGCGCCACCGCCGGTTCCGGCGGCGGCGACGCCGGCGGTGACGACGCCGACGGCGGCGAGCAGTACGAGCAGTACGAGTGTTGCGTTGCGACGCATACCGTCCGTTGGTCGCGGTCGAACGTCAACACGGCGGAGGGTGAAACGGCCGTTTGACCCCCTGCGACGAAAGACACAACCGCGCGCGTCGGCTACGTGAGCCATGTTCGAGAACCGACCGGATCGCGACGCGGAGATCGTCCTCCTCGGCCGGTCGAACGTCGGGAAGTCCACGCTGATGCGCGAGATCACCGGCCACGACTTCACCACCGGCGGGAAACCCGGCGTCACCAGACAGCCGAACCACTACGACTGGGCGTCCGAGTCGTTCGTCATCACCGACCTCCCCGGCTTCGGATTCATGTCCGGTGTCGAGGAGGAGCACCGGGAGTCGATCAAGACCGACATCGTGCACTACGTCGAGGAGCACGCGGACGCGATCCTCGCCGGCGTCATCGTCCTCGACGGGAAGGCCGCCGTCGACATCATCGATCGGCACAGCGGCGAAGAGGAGATCCCGCACACCGTCGAACTCTACGGCTTCCTCCGCGAACTCAGAATCTCGCCCGTCCTCGCCGTCAACAAGATGGACAAGATCGACGACCGCGACGAGCGCCTGAACGACATCGCCGACCGCTTCGGTCTCGTCCCGCCGTGGGAGCAGTGGCGGGACACCATCGCGCCCATCAGCGCCAAACGCGGCGATACCGACGCGCTCGAAGAGGCCATCCGCGTCCACCTCGAAGACGCGAAGCGCGACGACCTGAAGAAGTTCTTCTAACGGACTTTTTTGCGCCTCGGGGTCGCATCGCGACCCGCTCGGCGCAAAAACCTCCACTAAAAAACCCCGCGCGCTCCGCGCGCGGCGTGGCACCGTCGTACCGCACCGCGACAGCGCCCCCCCCCCCCCCCCCACCGCGGCGTCCTATGGCCCGTCGTCGAGTCGGTCCACGACGTACTGGACGAACGAGTCCTGCTGGGCGAAGTAGTCTGCGTCGACGGCGACGGAGGGACCGGTCGTCGCCGACGCGCTCGCGCAGGTCGTCCTGAATTCCTCGTCCCCGCTGTGTCACTCGATTACCGTGCTATTCGGACCCATAAGAGTGCTCTGTCGAGCGGGGTCGCCTCACGCCCAGACGAGGAGCGCGACGGCGAGCGCGGACGTAACGAGGCTCACCGGGAGTCCGACGGCGACGAGGCGCTTCACGCGGAGATCAACGCCGCGACGGGCGGCGCCTTCGAGAACGATGAGCGACGCGGCGGACGCGACCGGCGTGGCGTTCCCCGCGAGCGTGGCGCTCGCGGCGAGGACGAGCCACCCCTGCTGGGCGGAGACGCCGGTCGAGAGCACGAGGACGGCGGGGACGTTGCTCACGAGGTTCGAGAGCGCGAACGCCGCGACGCCGAGGGAAGGCCCGCCGGCGACGTGCGCTTCGAGCGCCGGGACGACCGGCGTCGTTCGGAGACCGGCGACGAGGACGAACATCCCCCCGAAGAGGACGAGGAGCGTCCAATCGACGTCGCGGAGGACGTCACCACCGGGTTCGCGGCGGGCGATCTGGAGCGCGACGAGGTGCGCGACGGCCGTGCCGGCCGCGACGGCGCCCGGATCGAGACCGGGCCGGAGGAACAGGATCGCGAAGGTCAGAGCGACGAAGCCGACGCTCCCCGCCGCCCACGCGCGGTCGTAATCGGGGACGTCGGCGGGCGGAACGACGCCGGACCGGGGCGCGACGAGCGCGACGGCGACGGCGGCGACGGCGAGCGAGACGAGCGCGACGGGGAGGAGCGCGGCGACGAACTCGCCCGCGGTGAGCGGGCTGCGCGCGAGGACGTAGGCGTTCTGGGGGTTGCCGAGCGGCGTGGCGACGCTCCCGACGTTCGCGCCGAGAACGAGCGCGATCAGGGCGGGCGCGGGATCGACGTTCGCGTCCGCGGTGGCGCGCACGAGCACGGGCGTGAGGAGGAGCGCGGCGGCGTCGTTCAGCGCGAGCGCGGAGCAGACGGCGGCGAGAACGAGCGTCCCGAGCGCGAGCCGACGAGGCGTCCCCGCCCAGTTGACGAGACGCGCGGCGGCGCGGCCGTAGAAGCCCGAACGCGCGAGACACTCGACGTGAACCATCATCCCGAAGAGCAGGAGGAGCGTGCTCGCGTCGATGCTGCCGAGCGCCGCGTCGGGCGAGAGGACGCCGAGGGCGACGAGGAGGGCGGCACCCGCCGCGGCCGTGACCGCGCGATCGGTCGGATACCCACGCACCTGTCGAGCGAAGAGGAGCGCGAACGCGGCGACGACGACGGCGACGGTGACCGGCCACGGGAGGGGCACGTCAGACGACGCGGTTGAGCAGGTCGGCGCCCGCGTTGCGGTTACGGAGGTTCGCCCGAACGAGATCTGCGATGTCCTCGTGATACGCGCGATGGAGCGACGAGGCGTGTGGCGTGACGAGCACGTCGTCGAGATCCCAGAGCGGCGACGACGCCGGGAGGGGTTCCTCGCGGAAGACGTCGAGTCCCGCACCCGCGAGTTCGCCCGCCGCGAGGGCGTCGATGAGCGCGTCCTCATCGACGACGGGGCCGCGAGCGACGTTCACGAGGTACGCGTCGTCGCGCATCGCCTCGAAGACGCCCGCGTCGACGAGCCTGCGGGTCGCCTCGGTGAGCGGCGTGGCGACGGCGACGAACCGGGCGTCCGCGACCGCGTCGTGCAGCCGATCGGGCGTGTAGACGGTACGCGCGTGCGGCGTTCGCGTCGGCGTGCGTCGGACGCCGTCCACGCGCATCCCGATCCCGTCGGCGCAGCGGGCGATCCCGCGACCGAGGGTGCCGAGTCCGACGACAGTGAGGCGCTCGTCGCGGAGCGTGAACGGCGTATCCCACGTCGGCGGCGCCCACTCGCGCTCCCGCTGGGCGTCCCGGTAGTCGTGAAGCCGCCGCGCGAGCGAGAGCATCATGCCGAGAGCCGTCTCGCCGACCGCCGCACCGTGGATTCCCGTCGAATTCGTCAGGGCCGTGCCGGCGTCGCGGTAGGTGTCGAGCGGGAACGCGTCGTACCCCGCGCGGATGCAGTGAACCCACGCGAGTCCGACGAACGAATCGGCGTGTTCGAACGTCACGACCGCGTCTACGTCGGAGACGTCGTCGTCCACCACGACGGTCGCCGGGGCGACGTCCCGGAGTCGATCCGCGAGGACGTCGGGCGGAAAGACCGCTCGGACGGACTCGTGGATGCCGAGCCGTGAGATGTCCATGGGAACAACTACCGGAGAATCGGAGTTCAACGTTGCGGAAGGGCGACTCGGGAGAAATGCCTCGTCACAAGGGGCTCGGAGGGGGTAACTCCTCGTCACCGTCGCCCACGCGAACGATGGGGCCGCGCATCTAAACGCCTTCGCCTTTCGAGGGACGTCGAGGCTGACGTTCATCAGCGATCGCGGGCACACCGGGTGTCGTGCGCTGATCCCGCGGACCGGGCGGGGACCGCGAAACCCGACGGACGCCCCGCCCGGTCGGTCCGTCCGTCGTGTTCGCCAGTCGATCGCTACCGCCAGTCGCGGAGCGCTCGCAGCTCCGCGGCGACGTCCGCGACGGCGGACGCGTCGAGGACGCCGTTCTCCGTGACGACGCCCGTGACGAGCGACGCGGGCGTGACGTCGAACAGGGGGTTCGCGACGTCGAGCGGCGCGTCTCCGTCGTAGAGGGCACTGGCGGGCGCGTCCTCTAGCGCGGGATCGTCCGGGTCCGCCTCGGGCGCGACCTTGTCCCGCGCGCAGACCGCGTAGACGGGAACGTCCGCCTCGGCGGCGGCGAGCGCCGCGGCGCGCGTCCCGACCTTGTTCACGACGCTCCCGTCGCGGAGCACGGTGTCCGCACCGACGAGCACCGCGTCCACGTCCCCGACGAGCGACGCGGCCGCGGCGTCCGTCGTGAGCGTCACGTCGAGACCCTCGGCGGCGAGGCGCTCCGCCGTGTCGACGCCCTCGCGGCCCGTCCGCGACTCCGCGACGACGACGCGCGACGGATCCGCGCCGACGAGCGCGTCGAACGCGGTGCCGGAGCGCGAGAGCGTCAGAAGCGACGCGTCACGGAGTTCGACCGCCGCGGCCGCGGCCGCACCGTCGTCGGCGTCGAGTGCGTCGTCGATGGTCTCGCACGCGCTCGTGAGGATCGCGTCCGCGCTCCGCTCTCCCGTCTCGGCGACGACGCGATTCACTCGATTGACGACCGCGGCCATGCTCTCGCGCGCGGCGAGCAGGTCGCGCGCCGTCCCGAGGAGGGCGTCGTAGTCGGCGCCGGCCGCGGCGTCGTCGCGCAGGACCTCGCAGGCGCGCACCGAGAGGTACGCCGAGCCGTGCGTGGCGTCGTCGCGGACGCTCGCGATCGACGGCCGAACGCGGTCGTACGACGTCCAGAGGTCCGGTACCGTCTCGCGCTCCCGGATCGCCGTCGGCGGCACCCACTCGTAGTCGGCGGTTTCGTAGTTCGGCGTCACGTCGCGGGTGTCGCAGTCGAAGAGGTAGGGGTGGACGACCCAACGCGTGCCACGCGCCGCGTCCGCGACGACGAACGGCTCGCCCGCGCGAGCGAGGTGCACCGCGGTCCCGGGGTCGATACCGGTCTCCTCGCGGATCTCGACGCGCGCCTGTCCGTCGGGATCGCCCTCGGCGTGGCCGGCGACGGCGCCCCACCGGCCGGTGTAGGAGCCGACGTCCTCGCTGCGCCGGAAGAGCAGGACGTCGGTCCCGTTGCGCAGGAAGACGGTGACGACGTGTGTCTCCTCCATGACCGACGGTGGGGGCGGCCACGCGGTTAGTTCCGGGGGCCGTACGCGGTGGCCGGGATCGGCGTCCCTTTCATCGTGCCGAGGAAAGGACGGGTATGGAAGCGTTCGCAGTTCCGGGACTCCCCGAGTTCGAGGCGGGCGACGACGTCGCGGCCGCGATCGAGTCGGCGTGCGATCTCCGCGACGACGACGTGGTCTGCGTCGCGAGCACGATCGTCTCGAAGGCCGAGGGGCGGACGGCCGACCTCGCGGACTACCCGGCGGGCCCGCGGGCGCGCGAGATCGCGTCGCGATTCGAGGAACAGACGGGCGAGGAGCGCGATCCGCGGTTCGCGCAGGCGGTACTGGAGGAGTCGACGGACCTCGTGATGGACGAGCCGTTCCTCCTGACTGAGACCCGCTTCGGACACGTCGGCGTGAACGCCGGCATCGACCGCTCGAACACGGGCGGCGCGGAGCTACTCCTCCTCCCGGAGCGGCCGAGCGAGTCGGCCGAGCGGATCCGCGACGGACTCCCCGTGGACGCGCCCGTGATCGTCACGGACACGTCTGGGCGGTCGTTCCGCCACGGCCAGACGGGCGTCGCGATCGGCTGGGCGGGGATGCCGGCGTCGCGCGACTGGCGCGGCGAGACCGACCGCGACGGCCACGAACTCGAGGTCACCGTCGAATCCGTCGTCGACGAGCTCGCGGCGACCGCGAACCTCGTCTCCGGCGAGGGGGACGACGGAACGCCCGCCGTCATCGTCCGCGACTGGGCGTTCGGCGAGCACGAGGGGAGCGCGAACCTCTATCGCGATCTGGAGAGCGACTTCGTCCGGCAGGCACTCCGGGAGTGGAGCTACGAGGGATAGTCGGATGCGGACGCCTCCGAACGGTGTGTGGCTGTGACGAGGAGCCGCTTCGGGGATCGCTAGCGCGGTTGGCCATCAACGTGGCCGGTGTCCGCGCCGCCGACGAGGTCGGCGACGGCGCCGACGACGAGGTAGATCGTGAGGACGGCGATCACGACGAACAGAACGACGCTACACAGGACGAGGAGCGCGGGAACGATGCCGAACTGTCCGAGGAGGATGCTGGGGATGCTTGCGCCTGCCATACCCGCTCATGATCGTCGGGACCCTTAGCTCCCGGTGGTTCGCGCTTCGCTCGGGTGAGGAATTATCCCCGACGTCCCCTTATGGGAGAGCGTGAGCGAATCCGACGTCGGCGCGGTCTGCCGGGTGACGCCCGGGGACGCGGCGTGTGCGGCCTGTGGAACGGCGGCGAAAGCGCGCTGGCGTGACGAACGGGGGTGGTGCTGTGGGGAGTGTGCGGGGTGGTAGGGCGGCGTGGCGGGGGACGTCGCGCCGGGCGAACGCGCGGCCGAATCGGCGTCTCGGCGGCGACACGGGGGTGATGCGGCCGTGACGGACGGTTCGGCCACGTCCGCGACGGACGACGCCACCGGCCCGCTCCCCGTCTCGGACGCACGCGCGCTCGTCGAGCGCGTCACGGAGAACGTCGGGCGCGTCGTCGTCGGGAAGGCGGACGTCGTCGAGGACGCGCTCGTGGTACTGCTCGCGCGCGGCCACCTCCTCCTCGAGGACGTCCCGGGCGTCGGGAAGACGGTGCTCGCGCGGGCGCTCGCCGGCTCCGTCGACGGGGCGTTCTCGCGCGTCCAGTTCACGCCCGACCTGCTGCCGAGCGACGTCACGGGGACGAACGTCCTCGACGAGGCGGAGGGCGGATTCGACTTCCGATCGGGACCCGTGTTCGGCAACGTCGTCCTCGGCGACGAGATCAACCGCGCGCCGCCGAAGACCCAGAGCGCGCTGCTGGAGGCGATGGAGGAAGAACAGGTGACGGTCGACGGCGAGACGCACGCGCTCCCCGATCCCTTCTTCGTCATCGCGACGCAGAACGCCGTCGAGCGCGATCGGGTGTACGACCTGCCGGTCGCGGAAGTGGATCGCTTCGCGAAAAAACGGACGCTCGGCTACCCGAGCGTCGACGAGGAGGTCGAAGTGCTCGGGCGCGTCGTCGGTCATCACCCCGTCGACGAGATCGAACCGGTGACGGACGTCGCGGAACTCCGCCGGGCGCGCGAGACGACGGCGCGCGTCGAGACCGCCGAGCCGGTTCGTCGGTACGTCGCGCGACTCGCCGAGCGCACGCGCGAGGAGGCCGCGCTCGGCGCCAGCCCGCGCGGTGCCGTCTCGCTCCTCCGCTGCGCGCAGGCGCGCGCCGTCCTCGACGGCCGCGAGTACGTCGTTCCCGACGACGTGAAGCGGGAGGCGTCGAGCGTTCTCGCACATCGAATCCGCGCCGATGCGGGGAGCGAACTCGGGGGCGACGCCGCCGCCCGCGTCGTCGAGCGCGCGCTCGCCGACGTCGATCCGGAAGACCCGTGATGCGACCCACGGGGCGGGGCGTCGTCGTCGCGCTCGTCGCGCTTTGCGGGTTCGCGAGCGCCCGACTGTTCGGCGCGCGCTCGCTGAACGCCGTCGTCGTCCCCGCGGCCTGCGCGTTCGTCGTCGCCGCCCTCCTCGTCGCGCGGGTCGACCGCCCGCGCGTCGTCCGTGGCCCGCCGGCCGACGGCTTTCCGGGCGACGAGCGACGCGTCTCGCTCGCCGTCGAGGGCGACGGCGCCGTGGTCACCGTCCGGGACGATCTCGGATCCGGTCTCGACGGCGACGCGACCGTCCGGTCCGTCGCCGACGGCCGCGAGGCGCGCTACGACCTCGTGCTCCGCGAGCGCGGCCGGCACGCCGTCGGTCCCGCGACGGTCGTCGCGAGCGACCCGTTCGGTCTCTGGCGTCGCTCGTTCGCGGACGTCGACAGCGACGAGGTGACCGTCTATCCGGCGGTCGTCCCGCTCGCGATCCCGCCGCGCGCGCTCGCCGCCGCCGTCGGAGCCGCCGGGGGGCGCAGCGAGTTCGAGGGCGTCCGCGAATACGCCCCCGGCGACCCGCTCCGGGACGTGAACTGGAAGGCGTCCGCGAAGCGCCCCGACGACTACCTCGTCACGACCTACGCGGGCGACGGGACGGACGGCCGACTGGTCGTCGCCGTGGACGTCAGCGAGGGGGGCGATCCCGGACTCGCCGCCGTCGCCGCCGCCAGCGTCGTCGTCGCCTGCCTCGACGCGGGCATCGACGTCGGTCTCCGCACGCCCGCGGGATCGCTCGCCCCCGCGGGCGGCGTCGCGACGCGGCGACGCGCCCTCGAACTCCTCGCCGACCTCGATCGAGCGTCGCTCGCGAGCGGGAAACAAGAGAGCGCGCGCGTGGTCGTCCGAGCGGACGCCGACGGCGTGGCCCTCGTCGTCGCCGGAGTGGAGCGATCCGCCGACGATGTCCTCCGAGAGGGTCCGGCGTGACTCGACGCGTGCCCGTTCTCGGGCGGCTCACGCCATCTCGGCTCGGTGCGCTCGCCTGCACCGCCGCGCTCTCCGCGTCCTCGCTCGCCGTCCTGTACCACGTCGTCGACGTCGTCGGCGACCTGCGCGTCTTCTGGGTCGTCCTCGTCGGCTCGCTCCTGCTCGCCGCGATCGCGCAGGCCGTCCGGCCGCGGACCGCGCTCGCCGTCGGCGCCTGCCTCCTCGGCGCCGGCCTGCTCGCGTACGTCCTCACCGCCCCGGAGAGCTACGCGCGCTCGCTCACGGTCGCGAGCGTGCTCGACGACGCCGTCGCGCTACTCACCGGCTACTCCGTCCTCCGGATGGTGAACGTCCTCGTCTGGGCGCTCGCGATGGTGCCGGCGCCCGCGTTCCTCACGTGGTACTTCGCGCTCCGTGGGCGGGACGCGGCCGCGGTCGGCGTCGCCGGTCTCGCGCTCGGGTTCTTCGTTCTCACGGGCGACAGCACCGCGACCGCGACGCTCGTCGGCGCGCTCGCCGCCGCGGGCGCGGTCGGACTCGGGACCCTCGACGCGCACGGCGCGACCCGCCGCCAACTCGAAACGCTCGCCGTCGCGCTCGCGCTCGTGGCCGTCGCGCCGCTCGTCGTGACCGTGACGCCCGGGGGGACCGGCGCGGCGTTCGGCGGGGCGGCGACGGCGCCGTCGACGAGCCTGACGAACGCCGACGAACGCGTCGGTCTCGGGGGCGCGATCGACCTCTCGCCGAACGTCCAGTTCGTCGTGCGCAGCTCCAGCCCGGCGTACTGGCGCGTCGCCGTCTACGATCGGTACACGGGCAGCGGGTGGGTCCGAACGGGCGACGGCGGCTCCCTCTCGGGACCGGACGGACCGAGCGAGCCGCTCACGCAGACCGTCACCGCGAAGCGGCCGCTCTCCGCGATGCCGGCGGCCGCCGAGCCGGTCGCGGTCGAGGGCGTCGACTACCGCGTGACGAGCGGCGGAAACCCGGTTCCGGACGGCGTGCTCGTCGCGAACGAGAGCTATCGCGTCATCAGCGAGCGACCGCGCGGCGGCCGGCGGGCGCTCCGGACTGCCGGAGCGAACTACCCGGCGGCGATCGAGAGCCGAGACCTGCAGGTGCCGGACACCACCGGGTCGCGCGTCGCCGCGCTCGCGGACAACGTCACGGCGGGCGCGACGACGCCGTACGCGAAGGCGAGCGCGATCGAGCGGTGGTTGGCGGCGACGAAGACCTACTCGCTCGACGCGCCCGCCGCGAACGACCACCTCGTCCGGACGTTCCTGCTCGACTCGGATCGGGGCTACTGCGTCCACTACGCGAGCGCGATGGCCGTCATGCTCCGCGAGGAGGGCGTCCCGGCGCGCTTCGTCACGGGGTACGCCCCCGGGAAGCGCACCGCGACGGGGACGTGGACCGTCCGGGGCGTCGACTCGCACGCGTGGGTCGAGGTGTACGCGCCGAACGCAGGCTGGGTCCGCTTCGATCCGACGCCGGCCGGCCCGCGAGCGGACGCGGAGCGGGCCATCATCGCGAACGCGTCGTCGAGCAGCGAGAGCGGCGGCGGCGACGTCGGCGCGACGGCGAGCACGTCGGCGGCACTCTCGACGAGCACCGCGACGTCGACGACGGTCTCGACGGCAAGCGAGTCCAGCGCGACGACCACGGGCGCGGTGACGTCCACGGGTGCGAGCGCGAACACCGGTCCGCTGGGCGGCGACCCGACGCTCCCGGCGCCCCGGGTCCTCCTGCTCTGGGCCGTCGTCGCGCTCGGGGTCGCGGCGGTCGTGCGGCGCCTCGGTCTCCTCGAACGCGTCCGACGGGCGGTCTGGGTGCGCTGGCTCCCGAGAGGCGAGCCGGCGGCCGTCGTCGCGGGCGCACACGAGCGGATGCTGTACGTCCTCGGACGCCGGTACCGCCCGCGGCGCTCGGGCGAGACCGTCCGCGAGTATCTCGACGCGATCGAGGCCCCGGTCCCCGCGAGGCGTCTCGCGAACCTCCACGAACGGGCGCGCTATCGGGGAGAGATCGCCGACGACGACGCGAACGAGGCCCGCCGCGCCCTCCGGGCACTTCGCGGTGAAAACGGCCGCCCGTAGCCCGTTCGTGGCGTCTGGCGACAGTATTTTGTATCCCGACATCCAAACTAGAACCGTAATGTCGGACGTATGCTCGACGTGCGGATTGCCCGATGAACTCTGCGTCTGCGAGGACGTCGCGAAGGAGTCCCAGCAGATCACGATCCGCATCGACGAGCGCCGCTACGGGAAGGAAGTGACCGTTGTCGAAGGGCTCGACCCGAAGGACGTCGACCTCGACAGTCTCTCCTCGGACCTCAAATCGAAGTTCGCGTGCGGAGGGACCGTCGAGAACGGCGAGATCGAACTGCAGGGGAACCACTCGGGTCGCATCGAGGACTTCCTCCGGAACAAGGGCTTCAACGTCGCCTAGCGCTTCCCGTCGCGGACCGACGACGCCACTCTTCTCGAACGATCGCTCGCGCGACGCCCGCCGCGCGAGCTGATCCCTACAGCAGGCCGTCTTCCTCGAAGACGCGCGTGAGCCGCGGCATCGTCGCGACGACGACGTCGCAGTGCGGGCGGACGGCGGGCTTGGGGATGAAGCCGATGGCGGTGCCGGCGGCCTTCAGCATCGGGAGGTCGTTCGCGCCGTCGCCGACCGCGACGGTGTCGTCCAGATCGGTGTTCGTCTCCATGCAGAGCGCCTCCAAGGCGTCGTCCTTCGTCCCCTCGATGAGCGGTCCCTCGGCGCCGCCGGTGAGGTGGCCGTCCTCGACGGGGAGTTCGTTCGCGACGACGTGATCGACGTCCGCGTTGTCCCGGTCGAGCGCGGCCTCGACGCCCGGCGTGAATCCGCCGGTGAGGATCGCGGTCGTGTGCCCGGCGTCGTTCAGTGCCTCGATGACGGCCGCGGCGCCCTGCCGGAGGTACACCTGCTCGTAGGCGGCCCGCGCTTCGGCCTCGGGGAGTCCCTCTAAGAGTTCGGCGCGCTCGTAGAGCGACTCCGCGTAGGAGAGTTCGCCGCGCATCGCGCGCGCCGTGATGTCCGCGATCTCCTCCGCGATCCCGTACTGCTCGCCGAGGAGCACCATCATCTCCGAATCCGAGAGCGTCCCGTCGAAGTCGAACGCGACCAGCGTCATATGGCTCCCCGTTCGCGTCCCACCCGCCAAGTGGTTTCCGTTCGCACACCGCGTTCCACCCGAAACGAAGGGGTCATCAGGTATCGGTTCGACCGTGGATATCACGAGACGCATATAGAACTAAGTACGCACATCCGTGTACACGATCATCGGTTTCGACGCCGTCACGACGCGCCCATGCGAAAAGCGTTAAAGTGCCGGGTGGGCTTTCCCCGAACGTGAAGGTACTCGTCACGGATCCGATCGCGGACGCCGGTCTCGACACCCTCCGCGAGGCGGGTCACGAGGTCGAAACAGCCTACGACGTCGAGGGAGAGGCCCTCCTCGACGCCGTCTCGGACGTCAACGCGCTCATCGTTCGCTCCGGGACCGACGTGAGTGAGGCGGTCTTCGAGGCCGCGCCCGACCTCGTCATCGTCGGGCGCGCCGGGATCGGCGTCGACAACATCGATATCGACGCCGCCACCGAACACGGCGTGATCGTCGCGAACGCGCCCGAGGGGAACGTCCGCGCCGCCGCCGAGCACACGGTCGCGATGGCGTTCGCCGCCGCGCGCTCCATCCCGCAGGCCCACGCCCGCCTCAAGGACGGCGAGTGGGCCAAGAGCGACTACCTCGGCACCGAGGTCAACGGCAAGACCCTCGGCGTCGTCGGTCTCGGTCGCGTCGGCCAAGAGGTCGCGAAGAAGCTCGCCTCCCTCGGCATGGACCTCGTCGCCTACGATCCCTACATCAGCGAGGAGCGCGCCGAGCAGCTCGGCGCCGATCTCGTGGACTTGGAGGACTGTCTCGCCGCCGCGGACTTCCTCACCGTCCACGTCCCGCTCACTCCCGAGACGGAGGGACTCCTCGACGAGGACGCCCTCGCGAACCTCGAAGACGGCTACCTCGTCAACTGCGCGCGCGGTGGCGTCGTCGACGAGGACGCCCTCGCGGACGCCGTCGCCGACGGCGTGATGAAGGGCGCCGCCGTCGACGTCTTCGCGGAGGAGCCGCTCCCCGAGGACTCCGCGCTGCTCGACGTGGACGACATCGTCGTCACCCCCCACCTCGGCGCCTCGACGGAGGCCGCCCAAGAGCACGTCGCCGTCTCCACCGCCGAGCAGGTCGTCGCCGCGTTCAACGACGAGCCCGTCCTCAACGCGCTGAACGCGCCGTCGGTGGACGAGTCCGTCTTCCCGCGCATCGAGCCGTACATCGGTCTCGCCGAGACCGCGGGGAAGGTCGCCGCGCAGCTCTTCGACGGCCGCGTCGAGCGCGTCGAGGTCTCCTACGCCGGCGACATCGCCGCCGAGGACGTCGATCTCGTCACCGCGAGCGCGCAGAAGGGTGTCTTCGAGCCGCTCGAATGGAACGTCAACGCCGTCAACGCCCCGCGCGTCGCGGAGGAGCGCGGCATCGACGTCACCGAGACGAAGACCCGCTCCTCCGCGGACTTCCAGAGCCTCGTCACCGTCACGGTCGGCGACGGCGACGACGAACTCGCCGTCTCCGGGACTCTCTTCGCCGGTGACGACCCGCGTCTCGTCTCCATCGACGACTACCGCGTCGACGCCATCCCGCACGGCCACATGCTCGTCGCGCGCAACCGCGACGAACCCGGCGTCATCGGATTTATCGGGACGGCCCTCGGCGAGCACGACGTCAACATCGCCGGGATGTTCAACGCCCGCGAGACCGACGGCGGCGAGGCGCTCACCGTCTACAACCTCGACGACGACCTCCCCGAGGCCGCCCGCGAGGAACTCGAAGCCGACTCGCGCATCACCGAAGTGAAGGAAATCGAATTGAACGGAGATTAACGCGGTTCCGCTGGAACCGCGACAACGCGAACGGGGAGGGACGACCCGCGAGTAACGCGAACGGGGAACGGAGTGACCCGTGAGCTGACCGATCCGGCCGATCGGTCCCTCTCGGCTTTTCTCGCGTTCCGCCTTCGCGTCCGTCAAGTACCGCCCGCGAGTAGGCCCGCTCGTGGCACCCGATCGCACCGACGCGCGCCGCCTCCTCCTCGTGCTCTCCGCTGGGTGGTTCGCCCTCCAAGTCGGCCGTCTCGCCGTCAGCCCGCTCCTCCCGACGATCAGCGGCGATCTCGGGCTTTCGCCGACCGCGGCGGGCGCCGTCGTCTCCGTCCTCTGGGGAGCGTACGCCCTCGCGCAGTACCCGGGCGGCCGGTTCTCCGACGCGCTCAGTCCCCCGACCGTGCTCGTGCCGTCCCTCTGCGTCCTCGTCGTCGGCTTCGCGGGTCTCAGCGTCGCGAACGGGCTTCCGGTCCTCGTCGGCTCGGCCGCGGTCGTCGGCGTCGGCGCCGGTCTCTTCCCCTCGACGGCGCGCACGCACCTCGGCGACGTCTTCGCGGGCAACGAGGGGCGCGCGCTCGGTCTCCACATCGGCGCGGGCGACGTCGGCGGCGTCGTCGCGGCGGGTCTCGCCGCGCTCGTCGTCGCGCACGCGGACTGGCACCTCGCGTTCGCGCCCGTCGCGCTCGCGCTCGCCTGCTGCGCGTGGGCGCTCCACCGCGTCCGCCTCCGCGAGTACGTCCGCGCGACCGTCAGCCTCGACGTCCTCCCGACCGCGCGCCGCGTCCTCGGCGACGCCGACGTCCGCCTCCTCCTCGCCGCGTACACCCTCTACGCGTTCGTCTGGGAGGCGATCGCCGGCTTCCTCCCGACCTTCCTCCGCGTCGGCAAGGGGTATTCGCCGCTCGTCGCCAGCGTCGGCTTCGCCGTCCTCTTCGGCGCGGGCGCGATCGTCAAGCCGACCGCGGGCGAACTCGGCGATCGCTTCCCGAGATACGCCGTCGCGCCCGCGACGCTCCTCCTCGGGGCGTTCGCCGTCGCCCTCGTCGTCGTCGCGCCCGCCCCGATCGTGGCCGTCATCGGCGTCCTCCTCGTCGCCGCGGGCGTCATGGCGTACTCGCCCGTGATGCAGGCCTACCTGATGAGCGTCTTCCCGGACGACTCCACGGCCGGCGACTTCGGCATGCTGCGCACGATCTACCTCTCCGTCGGCGCCCTCGGCTCGACGTACGTCGGCTTCGTCGCCGAGCACGCCTCCTACGCCCTCGCCTTCTGGGGGCTGGCCGCCTGCCTCGTCGCCGCCGCGGCGCTCGTCGTCATCGTCGCACAGCGGAGCCGACCATGACATCCTCCCCGGCGTG
>NZ_BATA01000036.1 GCF_000474235.1 Halarchaeum acidiphilum MH1-52-1 | reverse complement strand
GAAGATGATCCGCGCGGCCTCCCAGATGGTCGAGGAGGGAGTCGCCGATCCCGTCCTCATCGGCGACCGAGACGCCGTCGACGCCACCGTCACCGACCTCGGTCTCGACTTCGAGCCGGAGGTCGTCGATCCCGACGAGATCGACACCGAGGCGTACGCCGAACGCCTCCACGAGATCCGCAAGCGCAAGGGTCTCACGGAGAGCGAGGCGACGGACCTCGTCGAACGCGACCCGAACTACCTCGGGAGCGTGATGGTCGATCAGGGCGACGCGGACGCCCTTCTCACCGGTCTCACTCACCACTATCCCTCCGCGCTCCGTCCGCCGCTCGAAGTCATCGGCACCGCGCCCGACGCCGACAACGTCGCCGGCGTCTACATGCTGACGTTCAAGAACCGCGTGATCTTCTGCGCCGACACCACCGTCAACACCGAACCCGACGCGGCCGTGCTCGCCGAGATCGCCGAGCACGTCGCCGCGCTCGCCCGACGCTTCAACGTCGAGCCGCGCGTCGCGATGCTCTCCTACTCGAACTTCGGCAGCGTCGAGACCGAGGGGACGCACAAGGTCGCCGAGGCCGCCACGCGCCTGCGCGACGACCCGACGATCGACTTCGAGGTCGACGGGGAGATGCAGGCGGACACGGCGGTCGTCGAGGACATCCTCGAGGACACCTACGACTTCGCGGAACTCGACGGGCCGGCGAACTGCCTCGTCTTCCCCAACCTCGAGGCCGGCAACATCGGCTACAAGCTCCTCCAGCGCTTGGGTGGTGCCGACGCCATCGGCCCGATGCTCACCGGGATGGACGAGCCGGTTCACGTCATCCAGCGCGGCGACGAAGTCAAGGACATCGTCAACCTCGCCGGCGTCGCCGTCGTCGACGCGCAGGAGGACGACGCGTGAACGCCGACCTCCTCCACGTCTGCCTGAACGTCGCGGACGTCGACGCGAGCGTCGCGTGGTACGTCGAGCAACTCGGCTTCGAGGAGACGTGGGGCTTCGAGAGCGGTGAGACGGCGAATCGCTACGTCGCGGATCAGGCCGGGATCGAACTCCAACTCTCCGAGACCGAGGGCGTCACGCCGACCGACGACGGCGACCGCTGGGACCACCTCGCCGTCGGCGTCGAGGACGTCGATCGCGCCTTCGACGAGATCGAGAATCACGGCGTCGTCCAGAAGCCCGCCGACAACGACGCCGCCGGCGCGCGAACGGCGTTCATCGAGGATCCGGACGGCCACGTCGTCGAACTCGTCCAGCCACTCGACTGATCGATCCCGGATCCGCCCCCGGGCCCCTTCCCGCGATCCGACGCATGCGCTCGCGCCCGACCTCGGCGCTCGCGTGTTCGGCGGCCCCTTCGGGCCCGCTCGCGGCGTCGCCGCTCGCCGTTCAGTCGGAACTGGAAGTTCCGACTAGTCCCCCGCATGCCGGTTCGCCCGACTCGGCGGCGGGATCTGCGGCTCGTCGCGTTCGACGTTCGGAAGCGGGCAGCGCGGCGGCTCGTCGTTGACGTGCGCGTACTCCTCGGGCGCGTTCGCGAGGACGTGCGCGGGGTTCTCGGCGCTCTCGAGTTCGGCCGCGCGCAGCGCACCGAAGCCCGCGACCCGCGCGCGGATGCCGCGCCAGTGGTTCGCCGCGCCGGCCGGCACGGCCGCGTCCCGAACCGGGCGGTACCGCGAGCCGCGCCCCGCGAGCACGGCGAGGTTGACGTCGCCGGCGAGGGCGCTGTGATCGACGAGGACGCCGATGTTCGCGTCCGCGGGCGCCCGATTCGCGAGGACGTCGAGACCGAGGTGGAGCGCGCGATACTCCGCGACGTTGTTGTCCGGGGCCGGATCCGGGACGGCGAGGCGCGCGACGCGCTCCCCGATTCCCGTCTCGATGATGACGCCGAGTCCCCCGCCGCTGGGAGCGAACGACCCGTCCGTCGCCACGTAGTAGTCCCGGTGGTGCGTGTGGGGCGGGTGGGCGATGTGCGGGGTCGGTGCGTCGTCGAACAGCTCACGTAGCCGTTGCCGGCCCACGGTGGCCATACCGTGGCTATCTCCCGCGCGGACTTAAGCGGTGCGCCGATCCCCACAACTACTACTACCCGCCGCCGACGAGATGTTCGGTATGGCGCTCACCGCGCGCGATCTGATGACGACGGACGTCGAGACCGTCGCCCCCGACGACGAGATCGGGGACGTGTTGACGAAGCTCTCCCGGCGCGACTTCACGGGCTTCCCGGTCGTCGACGGGAGCGACCTCGTCGGCGTCGTCACCGAACACGACCTCGTGGACATCTTCCAGCCGAGCGATCGCACCCTCTACGTTCCCTTCGGTCTCCCGCCGTTCCTCGAGAGCCTGACCTACGCGCTCGATCTCTCGTGGGACGAACTCGACGTCGAACTCGACCTCGCGAAGAACGCCGGCCGGCCGATCAGCGGGGTGATGTCGACCGACGTGACGACGGTGAGGCCGGACGCGTCCCTCGACGACGTGCTCGCCGTCCTCGCCGACGGGGAGGAGGACGTCAACCGGATCCCGGTCGTCGAGGACGGCCACCTCGTCGGGATCGTCGCCCGGCAGGACGTCCTCGGCGCCGTCTACCGCGAGCGGACCGCGGACGCCGACGAACCGGACGCCTGACGAACGGATCGAAACGCTGACCCTTTGCGGGGGCCTCGTACCGCCGTGACCCGGTACCGCGACGCCCTCCTGTTCTGCGTCCTCGCCACCGCTTGGGGGTCGGCCTTCGTCGCGATCAAGGCCGGCCTCGCCCACTTCCCGCCCGTCTTCTTCGCGGCGCTCCGCTACGACGTCGCCGCCGTCCTGATGTTCGCGTACGTCGGCGTCACGGCCGACCGGTGGCGCCCGCGGACGCGCCGCGAGTGGCTCACCGTCGCCGTCGGCGGCCTCCTCCTCATCGCCGCCTACCACGCCTTCCTCTTCGCCGGCGAGGCCCGCCCCGGCGTGACGTCCGCCGCCGCGGCCGTCGTCGTCAGCCTCAGCCCCGTCATCACGACCGGGTTCGGCCGCTTCGTCCTCCCGGACGACCGCCTCACGCCGCTCGGCGTTCTCGGCCTCTGCTGCGGCCTCGTCGCGTCGTCGTTCTCGTCGTCCCCCCGGCCGTCGTGACGCGCGGAGACCTCTCCGTCCTCCTCGACTCGAACGCCCTCGGCTCGCTCCTCGTGCTCTGCGCGACCGCCTCGTTCGCCCTCGGGAGCACCCTCACTGAGCGCCTCGATCCCGACCTCCCGCCCGCGACGGTCGAGGCGTGGTCGATGCTCCTCGGCGCGCTCCTGATGAACGCGACGAGCGTCGCGCTCGGCGAGCCGCAGCGCGTCCCGCTGGCCCCCGACCCCCTCGCCGCGCTCGGCTACCTCTCCGTCGTCGCGAGCGCCCTCGGCTTCCTCCTCTACTTCTCCCTCCTCGACCGCCTCGGCTCCGTCGAGGTGAACCTCGTCTCGTACGTCGCGCCGATCGTCGCCGCGGTCGTCGGCTGGTGGCTCCTCGGCGAGACCCTCGACGCCACGACCGCCGCCGGCTTCCTCGTCGTCTTCGCCGGCTTCTGCCTCCTGAAGCGCCGCGCGCTCCACCGCGAACTCCGACGGTTCGTCGACGACGGCGCGCGGGCGGACTGAGGGGGCGAGGGGAGCGCGGGCGGCGAAGGCTTTTCGCGCTCGCGCGCGTCACCCCGTCCGTGCCGACCAGACGCGCCACTCTCGCGGCCGTCGCCGCCGCGTGCGCCCCGCTCGCCGGCTGCTCGCGCTCACGCACGTCGAGCGATCCCGGCAAGTGCGATCCGACGAGCGCCGCGTTCGACGACGGCGAGGCGATCCCCGCGCGCTACACGTGCGACGGGACGGGCGTCTCGCCGCCGGTCTCGCTCGACGCGCCCGCGGGCGCCGCGACGTGGGCGCTCGTCGTCACCGATCCGGACGCGCCGAACGGGACGTTCACGCACTGGCTGCTCTGGAACGTTCCGGCGGACGCCGACCTCCCGTCGGGAGTCCCGCACGGGCGGACCGTGGCGTCGCTCGACGGCGCCCAACAGGGCGAAAACGGGTTCGGTGACTACGGCTACGGCGGTCCGTGCCCGCCCGCGGGGGACGACCCGCACACGTATCGTTTCGACGCCTACGCCGTCGGCGGCGCGCTCGACGTCGATGCCGACATCACGCGCGACGCGCTCGTGGACGCGATCTACGACGCCGACCTCGTGACCGGTGGGACGCTACGAGCGACGTACGAACGGGCGTGAGAGAAACGGGATCACTCCGCGTGGTACTCGCGACCGGCGACGAGCGAGACGACGTGGAGGACGATCAGGAGGATGCACGCGTATTGCGCGCTCGTCGTCTGCAGGCCGCTCACGACGAGCGGCACGTAGAGGAAGGGGAGGGCGATGGCGCTCCAGAAGCCGAGCGCCTCGATCGGTTTGCGGAGCAGGGAGAACCCGTCCGCGCGATCACCGAGCCGCCGCAGCGGGGTTTCGTGGAGTGGCTGGTTCGACATTGTCGGGCTGACCTCATCGATCGTAACGGCCCGGGTGTCCATATAGGGGCGCGATGGTTCCAGTCGTTTCACACCACTCGACGCGTGAACTGGGATCTCTCGGTCGTTTCATAACCCGTTTAGAACCCTCGAAACAGTTCACGAACGATTCTGCGACCGTCGTCTGATGTGCCGACCCGTTGTAGCGGAGAGCGGCCGCGACGGTCGCGGGGGCCGGTAATAGTTTCAGGGGGCCGCGAGAATCACCGGGTATGAGTGACGGTCTCACCGTACCCCCGAACTGGACGCGTGACGATCCGGACTGGGAGGAGGACGCCGGCCGGAAGTACGATCCTCGTGCCGTCGTCGAGTACGCGCACCTCGATCAGCCCCTACGACTCGTCCTCGCGCCGGCGCGCGTGCCCGCCGCCGTCGCCGACGACGAACGCGGCTACCGCGTCGACATCCGGTACGGGAGCGTCGACACGTCCCTCGAGACGTACGAAATCGCCGCCGTCCCCTCGCTCGCCGACGCGCACGCCGTCGCCGCGGACTTCATGCGCCTCTACACCGAGTTCGGCGCCGGCGGCGACCACGTCGCGCGCGTGATCGAGGACATCGCCCGCACGAAAGAGGACGCGTGGACGGACGCGCACGACGCGGTCACGGGCGACATCACCGAACCCGCCCTCGCCTGAGGGGGCGAGCCGTTCGGTCCCCGCGCACGAGCGGTCCGCAAACCCGAACCGCTGACGGCGGTGCCGCTCTCCGGTTCGCGGTCACGCCAGAAAGTGCCCGGGGAGGGGTTCAGGAACCACGGTCGTTCCCCTCGCGTTCGCTCACTTCACTCCCTGCCCGATACTCGCTGACGCTCGTCTCGGACCTACGGATTCTCACCCGCAATCCCGGGATTTCAGACGGACCGCTCACTACCGTTCGCGGTCACGTCAGAAAGTGCCCGGGGAGGGGTTCGAACCCTCGGCCTCCGCATGTCCCAGGTTCGAGGCTCGGCGGGCCTCGGGGGACACGCACAGCCACCGAATGGCTGCCGCACCGAATCTCGGAACCCTATGAGTGCGGCGCTATGACCAGACTAAGCCACCCGGGCTCACCCGTCCCTAATCGGAGGTCGCGTATTAAAGTTCTCTTTCGGCAGTGCTTGATGCATGCACGCCCCACGATACGGCGTCGATTTTATGCACGGGCGCGCGTACGACGGCGTATGGACGTACCCGCCGCCGTCGCGTCGACGCTCGGTGACGAGTCCGTCGCCGCACGCGTGCCCCTCCGCGGCGACGACGCGTTATTCGTCACGCCGACTCGCACGCTCGTGTACCACGCCGACGGCCTGCTCAGCAACGAGTCCGTCGAGGAGTTCGGCCACGACGCCGAGCGCGTCACCGTCGACGACGGTCGGCGGAAGGCGACGGTGACGCTCGACTACGGTCTCGACGGCGAGCGCTCCTTCGCCGTCCCCTCTGGCCGGGTCGACGACGTCCTGCACCCCGTCCTCGCGGGCGTGCTGAACGCCGCCGACGTCACCGATTCCGGCGAGTCCGTCGCCCGCACGTACCACTTCAGCGAACTCACGCTCGTCGTCACCGATCGGCGCCTCGTCCGCCACGTCGGCGCGGCCGTCTGGAACACCGATCACGACGAGATCGCGTACGCGGACGTCATCGACATCGACGCCGAGGAGGGCAACGTCGCGAGCCAACTCGTCCTCGAGACGACGGGTCGCACCCGCCGCATCAAGGTGCCGAACGAGCAGTTCCGCGACGTCCGCGAGACAGTCGAGAACGCCCTCTACGAGGCCCGCGGCGTCCCCTCGTACGCGGCGTTCCGGGACCTCGTCGCCGAGGAGGTCGAGGACGCCGCGGACGACGAATCCGACGCGATCGACGCGAGCGCCGCCTTCGAGGAGGCCGGAATCGACGCCATCGGTGGATCGAGTGCCGGCGAGACGGACGGCTCCGAGGCTGACGATCGCGATGCGGCCGACGCGGACGCGTCGACCGTCGCGGCGGACGCGAGCGCCGACGCGGTGACGGACGCCGACGCGACGACGGACGCCGACGCGGTGACGGACGCGAGGCTGTCCGACGTGGGGGCGACCGACGCGACGACGGACGCCGACGGGGCGACGGAGGCCGAGGCGACGACAGACGCTACCGCGATGACGGAGGCCGAGGCGACGACAGACGCTACCGCGACGACGGAGGCAGAGGCGACGGATGCGTCGCGAGACGACGCGATGGCGGATGCCGACGGAGTGACGGACACCGAGACGGCGAATACCGAGACGACGGATGCGTCGCGAGACGATGCGATGACCCCGGGAGCGACGAATCCCGTCGACGCGTCCGCCGAAACGAACGCCGCATCGACGGTCCCCGATCACGATTCCGACGGCGTCGATCTCGCCGCGATCGCGGCCGACCTCGAAGCCGCGCGGGACGCGCTCGATGAACAACGCGATCGCGTCGAGGCCCAACGCGACACCATCGCCCGACAGCGGCGCACGCTCGACGCGCAACTCGACGCGCTCGACGAACAACGCGAACGTATCGAGGACGCCCTCGACGCTATTCCCGACCGGTGACCTTCCGGATGCACGACGAGCCGAACGGGCCGATCTCGCCCGCGTCGAGTCGGATGAAGTGGCCTTCCGAGAGCCCGGTCCCGCAGCGTCGACACGAGAACTCACCCTCCTTCGTCACGACGTCCGCGCCGAAGCGGACGTAGCCGCCGCCCTGCGGTCGAACCGTCCCTCCCTCGCGCGCTATGATCCCGCGTTCCTCCGCGGCCTCGATGATCTCGCGGACGATCCGCGGATGCGTTGAGACCGTCTCGACGCGATCCATCAGTTCCGCCATCGAGAGCTCGTCGTCTTCGAGGCGATCGAGGAGCGCCACGCCGAGTTTGACCGGATCAGCGTCCGCGGCGTCCGCACGATCGCCCGCGGTCCCGCCGTCACCCTGCCCGACGCTCGTGTTCTCGTCGGTTCCCTCGCGTCCGCAACTGTCGGTTCCGTCGCCGACGCCGTCGCTATCGCCGCCGTCGACGTCGCCGCTGTCGCCGCCGTCGGTCCCACGGCCGCTGTCGGCCGACGAATCCGCACCGCGAAACCGCGGATCGGACAGCGTCGCGTCCTCCCGGTCCGGCTGTGGATCGGGATCGCCCTCTCGCGCGTCCTCTCGCGTCACTACGCGTCCCTGCGTTCGCCGTCCACATAGCGCCTGCGGACGGAGAAGAAGACCTATTCCCACCGCCGGCCTACCGCGGGCCGTGAGTCGCAGTCCCAGCGCGCACGGCGTCGTCCTCCTCGCGGTCGTCGCCGCGATCGCCGCCGCCGCGCTCCTCGTCTCGCCCGCGGCGGGGTTCGCCCGCGTCCGCGCGCTCCTCGCCAGCCCGTGGTTCCCCCTCGTCCTCTGCGCCCTCTACGCGATCCGGCCCGTCTTCGCGTGGCCGATCACCGTCCTCTCCGCGCTGTGCGGGTATCGCTACGGCGTCGTCGTCGGTCTCCCGATCGCCCTCTGCGGTGTCGTCGCGACGAGCCTCCCCGCGTACTACGCCGGTCGTCGGTTCTCCGCCGACACCGACGCCGGCGGGATCGTCGGCCGACTCGCCGGCGGGAGCACGGCGTACTTCGAACGCACCGGCGGCGTTCGCGGCGTCGCGGCCGCCCGCCTCGTCCCCACGCCCGCGGAAGCCATCTCCGGTGCGGCGGGCGCCGGCGGCGTCCCCCTCCGCGCGTTCGCGCTCGGGACGCTTCTCGGCGAACTCCCGTGGACCGTCGCCGCCGTCGCCGTCGGCGCCGGTCTCGATCGCTTCGCCGTCGCCGCCGTTCGCGTCGATCCGCTCCTCGCCGTCGGAATCGCCGCCGTCGGCGTGCTCGTCGTCGCCGGCCCGACGTACGCGTGGTGGCGCGATCGCTGAGTCACCAGAAGGTGTCGGCGCAGTCGTAGACGACGCCGTGGCTCGGGCAGACGTACTTGCAGTGGCGTTTGTACATCGGCGTCTCGCACATCGGGCACGGTCGCCCGCCGCGCTCGTCGCCCGCGTCGGCGTCGCTCACGTCGGAGACTCGACGGCCGCGAGCAAGAACGTTACGCGTGGCGGTGGCACGCGGACGAGCGAGGAACGCGAGACGAGAGACGGCAGACGAGAGAAGAGAGACCGCGTGATCAGCGTCGCGTCAGCCTACGAGCACTCGGACCAGCCACAGGACTGGCAGGTCTTGCAGCCCTCGGAGTAGTAGAGGTCCATCGCGCCGCACTCCGGGCACTCGGGGCTCTCGCCGGCCGCGAGCAGGTCGGCGGTCGCGTCGGACTCGCTCTCGGGCTGACCCGCCTCCGGTGCGGATTCACCGACGTCGACGTTCGGGGACGTGGCGTCGCCGACGTCGACGTCAGCGCTCGCCGCGCCCGCGCCGTCCGTTTCGACGCTCTCGACGTCCTCCTCCGCGACTTCCGTGAGGTTCTGCTGTTTCGGCACCTGCTTGTCGATCTCGCCGTCGAGATAGCGGCGCATCGCCGTGCCGATGGCGTCCGGGATGGAGTTGATCTGCTCGCCCTTGTCCCACGCGACCTTCGGGCTGCGGATGCCCTGCAGTTCGCTCGCGATCTCGTCGGGATCGACGCCGGCGCGCAGCGCCGTCGAGACCGTCTTCGCGAGCGACTCGGTGAACGAAGCGGTGAAGCCGCCACTGTTGCCGATGTTGGCGAACAGTTCGAACGGCCGGCCGTTCTCGTCCTCGTTGATGTTCACGTAGAGCTTCCCGTAGCCCGTGTCGATGCGCTGCGTGACGCCGTAGAGGACGTCCGGGCGGGGGCGCTTCTGTGCGCCCTCGGGTGCGATGTCGACCTCGACGAGTTCCTCGACGTCCTCACCGACCGCCGAGCGGACTTCCTCGTTCTCGAGGAAGCCTTCGAGGTCGCCGAACGTCTCCTGAATGCTCTCCAGCATCGCCTCGGCGGCCTCGTCCTCCTCCATCTCACTGAACTCGGCGTTGTCGGCGCGCGTCGTGAGGACCTGCTTCGAGCGCGTGCCGTCGCGGTAGACGGTGACGCCCTTCCCGCCGTGGTCGTAGATGTACTCGTACACCTCGCGCATGTCCTCGACGGACGCGGAGTTCGGGAAGTTGCAGGTCTTCGAGATGGCGGAGTCGACGCCGTCCTGACACGCGCACTGCACGGCCGCGTGCTGCTTGCCGGAGAGGTCCGCGGTGACGACGAAGAGTTCGCCGATGGCGTCCGGGACGGTGGAGAGCCCGGTCACGCCGTCGAACTCGTTGTTCGCCATCTGCTCCTGCGCTTCTTCCTTCACGGCCTCGACGTCGACGTCGTTCGCCTCCAGCGTGCGGAGGAAGTAGTCGTCGAACTCGACGAGCATCTCGTCGCCCTGCACGTCGTCGGAGACGTTCTTGTAGTAGGCGACGTTGTAGATCGGCTCACAGCCACCCGTGGTGTTGCCGAGCATCGACGTCGTCCCCGTCGGCGCGATCGTCGTCGTGTTGTGGTTGCGGATCGCGTACCCCTCCGCGTACGCTTCGGGGTCCTCGCCCGTGTGGTGCTCGAACCACTCGGCGTACTCGGTCGGGTTCGCGTACTTCGAGTTGTCCCACTCGTCGAAGGAGCCGCGCTCCTCGGCGAGTTCGTGGGAAGCCGACTTCGAGCCGTGGTTGATGTGCTGCATCACCTGACTCGCGACCTCGTTCGCCGGCTCGTCGCCGTACCGCATGCCGAGCTGGACGTAGAGCTGCGCGAGACCCATGATGCCGAGACCGATCTTGCGCATCTCGGAGACCTTCTCCTCGATCTCCGGCACGGGGAAGTCCGACATCGTGACGACGTTCTCGAGGAACCGGGTGCCGGTCTCGATGCGGTAGTCGAACTCCGCCATGTCGAGCGCCTCGTCGAGGAAGCGCGAGATGCCCTCATCGAGGGTGTCGTACTCGTGCTCCTCGCTCCAGACGCGCCAGTCGGGGGCGTCCTCGGCGACGACCGTCGAGAGGTTGATGTGCCCGAGGTTACAGGCCTCGTACTCCTCCAACGGCTGCTCGCCGCAGGGATTTGTCGCTAACATTTCATGTCTGGGGTGTTCCTCGACGTCGAAGGAGTGCTCCGAGTTCGCCCGGTCGAGGTAGACGACGCCCGGCTCGCCGTTCTCGTGGGCGCCCTCGACGATGCGCTCCCAGACGAGCTCCGCGGGGATGGAGAACTCCTCGCCGACGTCGACGTGCTCGCCGAGGTCGTAGCGCGAGTACATCTCCTTCGTCTCCGCGGTGGCGATGTGCGGCTCGCCCGTCCGCGGGTTCGTGAACGTGAACTCCTCACCGTTCTGGAGGGCCTCCATGAAGTCGTCGGAGACGCCGACGGAGATGTTGAAGTTCGAGAGGTGGCCCTCGACGGCGTTGCGCAGGTGTTTCGGGACCTTGCCGTCCTCGTCGATGAGGTCGCGGGCCTCCTCTACGGCCTCCGAGAAGGTCGTGTACGTGTAGTCGTCGGGATCGTTGAGCTTCAGGCAGTGCGCGAGCGAGACGTCCTTGTTCTTCGAGTGGATGAACTCGATGACGTCCGGGTGGGAGATGCACATGACGCCCATCTGTGCGCCGCGTCGCGCGCCGCCCTGTGCGATCGTCTCGCACATCTGGTCGAACGTCTCCATGAACGTCATCGGGCCGGAGGCGATGCCGCCCGTCGAGCCGACGGGGTCGCCGTAGGGGCGGAGCTGCCAGAAGGCGTAGCCCATCCCGCCGCCGCTCTGGAACACCTCGGCCGCCTCCTTCGCGGTCTGGTGGATGTCGGTCAGGTCGTCGTCCGGGGAGTCGACGAAGCACGCGGAGAGCTGCTGAAGCTCGTCGCCGGCGTTCATCAGCGTGGGGGAGTTCGGCATGAACGCGAGCCGGCTCATCAGTCCCTCGAAGCGCTCGGCGGTGTCCTCGACGTGCTCGCGGACGCGTCGGGGAGTTCGGGGACGACGGTCTCGTAGGCGAACTTGTTGACGTTCTCCTCGTCGAGTTCGATCTCGACGTCGTCGTCGACGGAGACGTCCTCGCCGAAGACCTCGGCGACGAGCTCGTCGCGACGCGGATGGTCGGGCTTCAGCAGGGCGGGCGTGACGGTCACGTCGACGCCCTGCTTCTCGGCTTCGAAGACGGCCTCGGCGAGCGCGATGTTCTTCGCGACGCGCGAGAAGAGATCCTCCTGCTCTTCGACGAGGTCGCCGTCGGCGTTCTGCCGGAGGTAGCGCGCCGGCAGGATGTTGTTGTACGCGTTCTCGGTCATCCGATCGGCGAGCGTGTCGCCGTCGACGCGCTTGATCGGGAGGGAGATCTCGTCCGCGCCGATATCGTTCGAACTCATGCGACGTGCCTCCGTGCTGCTCGCGACGTACAGGTGGGTTTGGGGTTCATTCTGAGAGGTGTGAAGGGGTCGATTCGAGACGACCAATCGTTACTGGCGGACCGGTCATAGTAGTTGCGTCACGTCCCGCCGGACGTCACGCAGTGACAACCATCTCGGTCTCGCACGTACTCTCCGGTATTCGCGGCAGGATCATAACCCCTCGTAAACCGGTGTGAAAGTGGCCGGCCGGTCGGCGTCAGCCGCGCTGGTGCTGTCCGGTTTTCACCTTCACCGGCGGCCGGCCCGAGAGCGCCGCCCCCAGACTTTTCGTCTCACCCGACGACGCTCCCCGTATGGCTCCCGTCACACCGACCGCGACCGCGCTGCCGTTCGTCCTCGGGCTTCCCGGCGGCGACCTCGGGTCGCTCGTCATCGCGCTCGTCGTCGCGCTGCTCGCCGTGTTCGTCGGCAAGTTCGTCCTGAACGTCGCGTCGAAGCTCATCGTGCTCGCCGTCATCGTCGTCGGCGCGCTCTGGATCGTCTCGACGTTCCTCTAGGCGTCCACCGACTCGAGGAAGTTCGAGACGACGTCGTGGCCGACGCCCGTGAGCACGCTCTCCGGGTGGAACTGCACGCACTCGATCGGGTAGTCGCGGTGGCGGATGCCCATCGGGAGCGTCTCGCCGCCGTGCTCCGTCGTCGCGGTGACGGCGAAGCACTCGGGGATCTCCGTACAGATCAGCGAGTGGTATCGTCCGGCCTGAAAGCCGTCCTCGATGTCGACGAAGACGCCCGCGCCGTCGTGCGTGATGGGGAAGGCCTTCCCGTGGACGGGCGCGGGCGCGTGCCCGACTGCCCCCCCGTACTCGTACGCCGCGGCCTCCATGCCGAGACAGACGCCGAGCGTCGGCACGTCGCGGCTGAGATCCGTGAGGACGTCCGCGGTGACGCCGACGTCGCGCGGGTTCTTCGGGTGGCCCGGCCCGGGGCTGATGACGAGCGCGTCCGGCTCCTCGGCCTCGACGTCCGCGAGCGACGCCGTGTTCTTCAGCACGCTCGTCTCCACGCCGGGGTGCTCGCTGACGTACTCCACGAGATTGTAGGTGAACGAATCGAAGTTGTCGACGAAGACGACCCTCATCGCTCCACCTCCCCGGGCGTCCGCGTGATCGCATCGAGGGCGTCGAGTACCCCGCCCATCTTCTTCTCCGTCTCCTCGTACTCGCTCGTCGGGTCGGAGTCCGCGACGATACCCGCGCCCGCGCGGACGCGGACGACGTCCGCGCCGCCCGTTCCCGTGTCCGTGCCGCCCGCGCCGTGCTCCACCGTCGCCGTGCGGATGCAGATGGCGATGTCCGCGTCGCCCGTCCACGAGACGTACCCCACGCCGCCGCCGTAGATGCCTCGTGGATCCCGCTCGAGTTCGTCGATGAGTTCCATCGCGCGCACCTTCGGCGCGCCGGAGAGGGTCCCCGCGGGGAACGCCGCGCGGATCGCGTCGAAGGCGTCGAAGTCGTCGCGTAAGCGGCCCGTCACCGTCGACTCGATGTGCTGGACGTGGCTGTACTTGAGCACGCGCATGAACTCAGGGACGCGGACCGAACCGGCGTCGCTCACCCGCCGGACGTCGTTGCGCGCGAGGTCGACGAGCATCGTGTGCTCCGCGCGCTCCTTCTCGTCCGCGAGCATCTCGCCCGCGAGCCGGCGGTCCTCGACGGGACTCGTCCCCCGCGGACACGTCCCCGCGATCGGGTTGTTCAACACTTCCGAACCGTGGACGCTCGTGAGCGTCTCCGGGCTGGCGCCGACGACCGTCCGATCGCCGTGCTTCAGGACGTACATGTACGGCGAGGGATTGATCTCCCGGAGTGACGCGTAGAGCCCGAGCGGGTCGAGGTCGCCCGCCAGTTCGCGCGTTCGTGAGATCACGCCCTGATAGATCTCGCCGTCGAGCACGGCGTCCTTCGCGCGCTCGACCGCGTCCTCGTACTCGTCCCGCGGGCCGGCCGTCTCGTCCGTCCGCTCGAAGCCGCCGGTTTCGGGTTCGTTCGCGTCCGCCAACGCCGCCTCGACGCGCGCGACCTCCGCGACGAGGTCGTCGTAGATCCCCTCGACGTCGTCCGCGTCGGAATCGACGACGGGCGTGCAGACGAGCGAGAGCGTGCCGGTCGCGCGATCGAAGCGCAGCACGCGAGTGTTCAGGACGAACTCCGCGTCCGGCACGCGCGTCTCCGGGCGCTCGACGCCCACCTCATCGAGCCAGAGGTCGTAGACGGCGTCGTAGGCGACGAATCCGACGAGGCCGCCGTCGAGCAGTTGGCGCTCGCTCTCGGGGAAGCCGCGCCGCTCCGCGTCCGGGAGTGCGCCGCGCAGTTGATCGAGGACGTCGCCGTCGCCGGGCGTGACGGCGCGGGCGGCGCGCGTGTCCGCGAGGCGCTCGACCGTCGCGCCGTCGGGCGTCGCGCTCACGACCGCGTCGGGATCGTAGCCGACGAACGAGTAACGCGCGTGACGCTCGCCCGCCTCCACGTCCCGCGGGCGGAACGCGCCGCCGGGATCCGAGGCGGCGGTCTTCTCCGCGGATTCGAGGAGGAAGGCGTAGTCGCCGTCCGCGAGCGCCGCGTACGCGCCGAGCGGGGAGACGTCCGCGTCGATCGTGGCCTCGGCGTAGACGACGCCGGGTCCGTCGCCGGCCGCGCGCTCCGCGAACTCGTCCCGCGCGACGTCGAGACCCATCAAGCCGACACCCCCCGGTCCTCGACCTCGAACGCGTGCGTCGCGTTCTCCACGAACGCCCGCACCGCCTCGGCGTCTTTCACGCCCCCCTCGGACTCCACGCCGGAGGCGACGTCCACGGCGAACGGCTCGACCGTCCGCACCGCCTCGGCGACGTTCGCGGGAGTGAGACCACCCGCGAGGACGACCGGCGTGTCGAGGTCGCGCGCGAGATCACGCGTCGCCGCCCAGTCGTGCGTCCGCCCGGTGCCGCCCGCTCCCGACGCGTCCGTCGAGTCGACGAGCAGGCGTCCGCGGCCGCGGCGTGCGCGCGCGCCGTCTCGGGATCCGCGGCGTCCGCCGTCTTCACGATCCCCGCGTCGAGGTCGCCGGCGAGCGCGTCGAGGTCGTCCGGGTCGATGTCGCCGTGGACCTGCACGACGTCGCTCCCGACCGTCTCGCGGAGCGCCGGAATCGCATCGGAATCGGCCATCGTCACGAGCACGGACGTGACGAACGGCGGGACGTCCGCGACGAGGGCCGCCGCCGTCTCGGGGTCGATCTCGCGGGGCGTGTCCACCGGCACGTCCACGATGAACCCGAGCGCGTCCGCGCCCGCTTCGACGGCCGTCTCGACGTCCGCCGCGTTCGTCAGCCCGCAGACCTTCACGCGGGCGCGCGTCACGGACATCGTCACTGTTCCACGCTCGCCTCCGCGCTCGCGTCGCGGAGGACGGCCAGTTTCTCGGCGGCCGCCCCGGAGTCGATGGCCTCGCGCGCGGCGTCCACGCCGGCTTCGAGGGTGTCAGTCTCCCCGGCGACGTAGACGGCCGCGCCCGCGTTCGCGAGGATGACGTCTCGCTTCGCGCCCGTCACCTCGCCCTCGACGATACCCCGCAGGTCGGCGGCGTTCTCCTCCGGCGTGCCGCCCGCGATGGCGTCGATGGGCGAGCGGTCGAGACCGAGATCCGCGGGCGTCAGAGTGTACTCCTCGACGTCGTCGCCGTGGACCTCCGCGACGGCGGTCTCGTCGTGGATCGTGATCTCGTCCAGCCCGCTGCCGTGGACGACGAGGGCGTCCTCCGCGGGCATCTCCGTGAGCGCCTCGGCGATGACGGTGACGAGGTCGCGATCGTAGACGCCGAGGACCTGTGCGTCCGCGTCCGCGGGATTCGTCAGCGGGCCGAGGACGTTGAAGATCGTCCGCATTCCGAGTTCGCGTCGCGGGCCGATGACGGCCTTCATCGCGGGGTGGAACGCGGGCGCGTGCATGTACCCGATCCCGTACTCCTCGATGTGCGACTCGACCGCGTCCGGGGAGGCGTCGAGGTCGACGCCGACCTCCGCCAGCACGTCCGAACTCCCCGACGAGGAGGAAACGGAGTAGTTGCCGTGTTTGGCGACCGGGACGCCCGCGGCGGCGACGACGATGGCGGACGTCGTGGAGACGTTGATGGTGTTGTAGTCGTCGCCACCCGTGCCGCAGGTGTCGACGAGCGGGCTGCGGGCCGGATCGATCGTGATCGCGGCGTCGCGCATCCCCTGTGCGAACCCCGCGATCTCCGTCTCCGTCTCGCCCTTCGCGCGCAGCGCTGCGAGCAGCGCGCCGATCTGTGCGTCGCTCGCGCCGTCGAAGACGGCGGTCGCGGCCTCGCGGGCCCCGTCGAGCGACAGATCCTCTCCCTCGGTGACGCGTTCGATGTAGTCCTGCATAGTGGACACCGGTGTACTGTTTCGGCTTATGATGTACAAGTCTGTACACCAGTATAAGTCTGTCGCGCACGAGCGGGTGAGAACGTCACCCTCGGTGGGTCCGGTTCGAAACCTTCAACTGTACCCCCGGCCAACGATTGGATGCGTTCGGAGGAACGCGCCACCGCGGGTTGGTGGTCTAGTCAGGCTATGACACCTCCTTGACATGGAGGAGGTCGGCGGTTCAAATCCGCCCCAACCCACTTTTGACGAACCGCAACGACGAACGAGAGAGGAGCCCGTTCGTCAACGTGAATTCGGGTGGATTTCAATCACGGAGTGGAGCGAAGCGGAACGATTGAGGTTCAAATCCGCCCCGACCCACTTCTCGACCTTTCGCGCTGCGCTCAGCCGCGTAGCGACTTCGCTCGGCCGACAGCTCGGCCGACAGCTCTCCCCCTTTACTTCACGCCTTCGGCGCTCCGTTCAGTCGTCGGCCTCGCGCCTGATGGCGCGAGTGAACCGGCGACCGACCGGGCTCTGAGCGAGAACTCCGTTCTCGCGTGCCCGCACTCGCTTCGCTCGCGCGGACTTCGAGCCATTCGGTCGCCGGCCGCTAGCCCCGATGGTTCGTCCCGTTCTAGCCGTCGGCTCCTATCGGTCCCGAAGACACTTCCCGATCCCCGTTCCCGTTCCTCACATGACGCGTTCGGCCCTCCTCGCCGTCTTCGTCGTGTGTCTCGCGATGTTCGCGGGGTGTGCGGGCGCGCCCGTCGGCGACCACACGCAGACGAAACTCCGCACGTACGCGGTGCCGATGCACGCGGCGAACCACGACGGCGCGAACCACACCGTTCGCGTCTCCGTCCACGCGCACGGAGACGCGCTCCTCGACGAGGACGTCACGCTGGCGCCGGGGGACCGCGAGCGCGTCACGACGCTCACGACCACGAACGCGGATAGGGGGACGTACCGCATTGAGGCGCGAATGGGCGACGAGCGCGTCGTGCGGAACGTCACGGTCACGCGGGATGCGGCGAATCGGAGCGCGTCGTGACGCTCACCGTCACCGACTCGGGCACCCTGCTATTCGATACCGCGGCGTCGTCGTGATCCGGTCCCGTGCTCCATCTACCGCGGACGCCCGTCCCCTCGTCGCGCTCGCGACGGCTTCGGTTCTGGATGCATCTGCGGGAGGGACGCGGGAGTGGGACCCGCCTGTGGAGGGTGACCGGGAAGGAGGACACACCACCGTCGCGAGTGTATTCGGTGTGGCGGACTGAGGGTCGATTCCGCGACGCAATACAGAATCGGTGCAACTATATCAAATCCCTTCGTCATAATTTATTGATTCAGTTCTCTGTACATTGAGGACGATGCTTCGTTCTCCGGCAACTATTGCTGACTTTCCGTTCCGCCCTTCGCCGGATACATCGCCGCTCCTCCCGCTCTCTCTTCGCCCCTGCTCTCTCACTGACACATTCGCGACGGTGGTGTGTGTCCCGCGCCCGATTCACCTCCCTTCTCGGCGATCCCGATTACACAACCACATACATCAGACGCTGAACTACCCTTTCTCACCGATATACATTCGCGACACCACCGTCGAGGTGCTTCCTCGTCGTTACGTGATGAGGGTGTGTGGCTCTCGCGTACATTCGCGATCACGGTCCTTAGACTGTCTCGATAGAAACCACCTTAACAGGGCTGTAAGGCCTCTATACACCATTCTTACATCCGCGACACCGGTCCGCCACACTCATGCGTGCGCTCGGGCAACGATCGCTGACCGCGAATGGCAGAACGCGACGACCGCGACCCGCTCTTCCGCTACGAGGAGCCGGTCTTCGCGCGGGAGGAACTCCTCAAGATCAGCCACGTCCCGGAGCCCGATCGGATCGTCGGGCGGGACCAGCACATGCAGCGCGTGGCTGAGGCGCTCAATCCCGCGGTCTTCGGACGCGAACCGGACGACCTCCTCGTCTTCGGGAAGAGCAGGACTTCCTCAACGTCATCCGGAGCGAGAAGCACAGCCGCGGCCGCGGACGCGGCGTCTTCTCGAAGCACCGACTCCTCGAAGACGCCGACGTCGTCCGTCGCGTCATCTCGCGCGACGACGCGCTCGAATCCGTCCTGTAGCGCCGGGGAGACGCTCGCTACGTGTCGAGGTCGGCCCCGCAATCGGGGCAGGTATCGTCGACGTGCGTGATCGGCGCGTCGCACTCGGGACAGAATTCACGATAACAGACACGTTCTCCCATGGGTCTTAATACCACGTCCGTCGATAAATGCCTTTGGTCGGGCTGAGAGCACCTGACTGTCCTGATATCGAGATTCTCGACGCGTCTGTAGCTGCAATAATCTTTTAGACCCTACCGAGTCAACGTCGCGGGTACACATGGACATCTCCGATATCGCGACCCAGGACTACGTCGAGGTCGACGCCGAGGAGCGCCTCGGGAAAGTGCGCGCGCTCTTCGACGAGGAGAACCCGAAGGGCGTCATCGTCACTCGCGCCGGCGGCGCGGAGTACGAGGGCGTCATCACGCAGAAGCAGCTCCTCAGCTCCCACATCGAGGACGACACGCGCGCGATCACGCTCGCGAACCCCGAGGGCAACGCCCCGAAGCTCGAACGGACGGAGGACGTCCGCGACGTCGCCCGCAAGCTCGTCGAGGGCGGCACGAAGGTCGCGCCCGTCTTCGAGACCGACCAGCTCTGGGGGATCGTCACGGAAGATCACATCCTCGAGGCGGTCCTCGACAGCCTCGACGCGCTGACGGTCGAGCAGATCTACACGGCTGACGTCGTCACTGTATCCGAGGACGCCACCCTCGGGACGATCATCAACCGCCTGCGCGAGCACGGCGTCTCCCGACTCCCCGTCCTCGACGAGGGCGGCGACCTCACGGGCGTCGTGACGACGTACGACCTCGTGAACTTCGTCACGCGCGACATCGAGAAGACGACGACCGGCGACCGGCGCGGCGAGGTCGAGCGGATGATCGATCTCCCCGTCGCGGACGTGATGTCCGAGCCGGTCACGACCGTCCGCCCCGACGATACCGTCGAGTCCGCGGTCCGCACGATGCTGGGGAACGACTACGCCGGTCTCGTCGTGACGACGGAGAACGAGCCTGACACCGTCATCGGCGTCCTCACGAAGACGGACGTGCTTCGCGCGCTCTCCTACACCGAGGAGGAGCACATGGACGTCCAGATCACGAACATCGACCTGCTCGACACGCTCACGCGCGCGGACGTCCGCGACGGCATCGAGGAGGTCACGGGCAAGTACTCGAAGCTCCACGTCCGCCACGCCCACGTGCGCTTCCACGAGCACAAAGAGCGCCTGCGCGGCACGCCGCTCATCCAGTGTCAGATCCGCCTGCGCACCAATCAGGGTCAGATTGCCGGTACCGGAGAGGGATACGCGCCGACAACGCGTACTACATGGCGCTCGACACTCTCGAACGCAACGTCCTCGAAGTGAAAGGCGTGCAGGCCGACGAGGAGTACGAGGGCCAGCTCCTGCGCAAGCTCGGCGAACTCTAGACCTAGAACTCGACTTCCTCCGACGCCGCCTCGATCCCGCGCTCGGTGATCTCGAAGCGCGTGCGCTCGCCCCTCGGCTTCGCCCGGTGTTTCTCCAGAACGGCGCGACGGACGTCGCCGCGGAACCGTTCGAGTCTGACGACGGTCGCCGTCCAGTGCTCGAGCGTGTGTCCGCCGAGCGGGCGCGTCCGATCGGCGTCCGGATCGGTGTACACCTGATTCGTCACGAGGACCGCGAGATCGTGGCGCCGCGCGAGCGAGAGCAGGTGCGTGATCTGCCGTGCCACCTCGCGCAGCGCCTCGCCGCTCTCGCTTCCCGCTTCGGTCCGCCGCAGTCGGTAGAAGCCGGTCGCGGAGTCGAGGACGACGAGGTCCGCGCGCTCCGCGAACTCTTCGACGTCCTTCACAGCCTCGGCCTGCTCGTCGAAGTCGCGGGCCTCGCTGACGACGATGCGCTCCGCGGCGGCATCGGGATCGTCGGCGACCGCCGAGAGCACCTGCTCGAAGCGATCGGGCGAGAGCCCTTCGGTGTCCACGTAGACGGCGGTGCCGCCGCTCGCGGCGACGTGCGCGGCCGCGGCGAGCGCGACGGTCGTCTTCCCCGCGGCCGGCGGTCCGTACACCTGCGTGACCGCCCCGCGCTCCACTCCGCCGCCGAGGAGGTCGTCGAGCGGCGCGCACCCCGTCGTTAGTGGCTCCATCGGCCGCCAGTAGCGCACCGCGGCGGAAAAGCGCGCCGATGGACGGGCCCTGCCGTTCCCGACTCGCCGCGCGGGCCGCGCTCGGGAAGGCTTTTTCTCCCCGCTCGCCCTCCCTTCGCGCGTGATCGTCGTCGCCACCGCCGACTTCGAGGTGTACCACGAGGTCGTCGGCGAACTCCGCGAGCGCGGCGCCGCGTTCACGACCGTCGAACCCGGCGACCCCCTCCCCGCGGACGCCGAGGTCGTCATCGCCGGCCCGGACGACGAACTCGACGTCCCCCGCGACGTCGTCGTCGCGGACCCGGACGATCCGCGCGCGGCCGTCGAGGAGGCCTTGACGGTCCTGCGCGGCGGCGGACGCACCGTCGTCGGCGTCGATCCCGGTCCCCGTCCCGGCATCGCCGTCCTCTCCGGCGATCTCGTCGTCGCCGTCTTCCACGTCCCCGTCGAGGACGCCGCGGACGTCGTACTGGACGAAGTCCGGGACGCCCCCGATCCCATCGTCCGCGTCGGCGATGGCGCGCGACTCCACGGGACTCGGATCATCGATGCCCTCGAGGACGTCGCGGTCGAACTCGTGGACGAGACGGGAACGACGCCCTATCTCGGGCGCGGCGCGCGCGGCATGGACGACGTGCTCGCCGCCGTCAACATCGCGCGCTTGGAGGGGGAGGTCGTCCACGAGCGCAGCTTCGAACCCACCGCGGGCGAACTCGACGTCATCAAGCAGCGCTCGCGCGAGCGCTCCGAGGAGAACCGCACGATCACCGAGCACTCGCTCGCCGGGTCGCGACGGGCGACCTCACGCTCGACGAGGCCCTCGAACGACACAGGGAGTCGTGACGCACAGGCGCTCGGCCCGGTTCGCGACGCACACGCACTTTGCCCGGCCGCCCTCACCGACGCGCGACGCGTGCGCGTCCTCGTTCTATCGCTCCGCGCGCACGGTCTCGACGGCGCGACGCATCACTTCGCGCACGGGCACTCCGGTCTCGTGCGCGACCGCGTGTGCGTCGTCGTACTCCGCGCTGTAATCGTACGCCTCGCCCGCGTCGTCGCTCGCGATCTTCACCGTCACGTCGTACGTCTCGCCGTCGATCCCGACACTCGCCGTCTCGTAGTCGCGCTCGGCGATCCAGCGGTGCGTCGCCCCCGCCTCTCGGATCCCGAGCGTCCCCGTCTCCGTCGCGAGGCGACGCGCGACCCGCTGGGCGTCGTCGGGCTTCGTGACGACCTTCACGAGGTGGCCGGGACGGGCCTTCTTCATCGTCAATGGGACGATCGAGACGTCGCGAGCGCCCGCGTCCGCGAGCGTCTCTTGGAGTCCGCCCAGCACCTCCGGCGGGGCGTCGTCGAGGTTCGTCTCCAGCACCACGACGTCGTCGCGGATGAGTCCGCTCTCGCCCGTACACCCGCTGCTCTCACCCGTACGCCCGCTCGTCTCGCCGTGCTCACCTGTTTCGCCGCGCCCGCTCGTCCCGCCGTGCTCATCCGCCTCGCCGCGTTCACCTGCGTCGTGTTCCGCGCGCTCCTTCTCCGCGCGCTCCTTCCCGACCGCGGCGCGCACGACGTTCGGCCGCGCTTCGAGGTCCTTCGAACCCGCACCGTATCCCGACTCGCGTACCGTCATCGCCGGCGTCTCGTCCACGCCCTCGGCGTGGTGCGCGAGGAGCGCCGCGCCCGTCGGCGTGAGCAGCTCCGTCTCCACGGGACCGCCGCGTAGGCGCCACGACGCGCCCTCGGCGATCTCGACGACCGCGGGCGCGGGCACGGGATACGTGCCGTGGCTCATCTCGACTTCACCGTCGCCGGCCGCGACGGGTGTCGTCACGACGCGATCGGGGTCGAGATCGGCGAGGAGCAGACCGACGCCGACCACGTCCGCGATCGCGTCGTCCGCGCCGACCTCGTGGAAGTGCGTTTCGTCCAACTCCGTCCCGTGGACGGCGGCCTCCGCGCGCCCGAGGATCTCGAACGTCGCGAGCGCGTCCGACTCGACGGACGCCGGGAGACCCATCGCCTCCACAGCCTCGACGACCTCGGCGTACGTCCGATTCGGGCCGTGTCCCTCCGCACCATCTGCGTGGCCGCCGTGGGCGTGCTCGACGCCGTGTTCGTGGCCGTCGTGGGCGTGCTCGTCGTCGTGTTCGTGGCCGTCGTGGGCGTGCTCGTCGCCGTGTTTGTGGCCGTCGTGGGCGTGCTCGTCGCCGTCCGCGTGCGAGCGCCCGTCGTCACCGGCCGCGTCGGCGTGGTGGACCGTCATCGAGGTCGCGCGGACGCCTCGCTTCGTCACCGATTCGATCTCGTACGTCACGTCGAGGGCGGTCTCGACGGGCGAGAGGACGGTGGGATCGGCGCCGGCGGCGACGAGCGCCCCGAGGAGCATGTCGCCGCTCGCGCCCGTCCGTCCGTCGAAGGCGAGCGTGGTCATACCCTCACTCGGGTCGCGGCGGCGAAAAACGTAGCCCTCTGCCGACACCGGCCGATGTTCGGGTGAACGCCAGCGATATGTACTCGGGTGTGATAGTGTAGCACAGAGTGCTCGTCCGGGGGAAGACGTTTCCCTCTCGCGACGAGAAGCTACCCCTATCGGACACCCCAGACAATGAACGAAGTCCAACTCGAGGTCGCGAAGGCGTACCCGAACGACTCGGGACGCGGTATCGCGCGCCTCGATCCCGACACGCTGTTGCATCTGAAGCTCAGCCCGGGCGACATCATCGAGATCGAGGGCGGTGACACCACCGCCGCGAAGGTCTGGCGGGCCGACCGGCAGGACTGGAACACCGACACCGTCCGCATCGACGGATTCACCCGCCAGAACGCGGACGTCGGCATCGGCGAGCGCGTCGAGATCCGGAAGGCCGAAGCCGAGAAGGCCGACTCGCTCGTGCTCGCGCCGCCCGAGGATGCGAGCGTCCAGTTCGGCAGTGATGCGGCCGGGATGGTCAAGCGCCAGATCCTCAAGCGCCCGGTCGTCTCGCGCGACATCGTCCCCGTCATGTCCTCCACGAACCACCCGTTCATGCGCTCGCCGGGGCAGGCGATTCCGCTGATCGCCGTCGACACCGAACCCGAGGGCGTCGTCCTCGTCACCGAGGACACCGACGTCGAACTCCGCGAGGAGCCGATCAGCGGCTTCGAGCGCACTGGTGGCGGCATCACCTACGAGGACATCGGCGGTCTCCAGAACGAGATCCAGCGCGTCCGGGAGATGGTCGAACTCCCGATGAAACACCCCCAGATATTCCAGAAGCTCGGCATCGAGCCGCCACAGGGGGTGTTGCTCCACGGGCCGCCCGGCACCGGGAAGACGCTGCTCGCGAAGGCCGTCGCCAACGAGACGTCCGCGAGCTTCTTCTCCATCGCCGGTCCCGAGATCATCTCGAAGTACTACGGCGAATCGGAGCAGCAGCTCAGAGAGATCTTCGAGGACGCGAAGGACGACTCGCCCTCCATCATCTTCATCGACGAACTCGACTCCATCGCGCCGAAGCGCGAGGACGTCACCGGCGAGGTCGAACGCCGCGTCGTCGCCCAACTCCTCACGATGATGGACGGTCTCGAAGGGAGAGGCCAAGTGATCGTCATCGCGGCGACCAACCGCGTGGACGCCGTCGATCCCGCGCTCCGGCGCCCCGGGCGCTTCGATCGCGAAATCGAGATCGGCGTCCCCGACGAGGTCGGTCGCGAGGAGATCCTCAAGATCCACACGCGCGGCATGCCGCTCTCCGACGACGTCAACCTCGGACACCTCGCCGACGAGACGCACGGCTTCGTCGCGCGGACATCGAGAGCCTCACCAAGGAGGCCGCGATGCGCGCCCTCCGCAGATACCTCCCCGAGATCGACCTCGAGGAGGAGGACATCCCGCCGAGCCTCATCGACCGGATGATCGTCAAGCGCGAGGACTTCCGCGGCGCGCTCGGCGAGGTCGAACCCTCCGCGATGCGCGAGGTGCTCGTGGAGCTTCCGAAGATCACGTGGAACGACGTCGGCGGGCTGCAGGACGCCAAGCAGGACGTCCAAGAGGCCGTCGAGTGGCCGCTGAACAGCCCCGAGAAGTTCGATCGCATGGGCATCGACCCGCCCGCGGGCGTCCTCCTCTACGGGCCGCCCGGCACCGGGAAGACCCTCATGGCGAAGGCCGTCGCCAACGAGACGAACGCGAACTTCATCTCCGTCAGGGGACCACAGCTCCTCTCGAAGTGGGTCGGCGAGTCCGAGAAGGCCATCCGCCAGACCTTCCGGAAGGCCCGGCAGGTCAGTCCCACGGTGATCTTCTTCGACGAGCTCGACTCGCTCGCGCCCGGTCGCGGTCAGGAGGTCGGGAACAACGTCTCCGAGCGCGTCGTCAATCAGCTCCTCACCGAACTCGACGGGCTGGAGGAGATGGGCGAGGTCATGGTGATCGGCGCGACGAACCGCCCGGACATCATCGATCCCGCGCTCATCCGCTCCGGGCGCTTCGACCGGCTGGTCATGGTCGGCCAGCCCGGGACCGAGGGCCGCGAGCGCATCCTCGAGATCCACACCGAGGACATCCCGCTCGCCCCCGACGTCTCGCTGCGCGAACTCGCCGAGATCACCGACGGCTACGTCGGCAGCGACCTCGCCTCCATCGCCCGCGAGGCCGCCATCGAGGCGCTGCGCGAGGACGTCGACGCCGAGGAAGTCGAGATGCGCCACTTCCGCCGGGCCATGGAGAACGTCCGGCCGACCATCACCGAGGACATCCTCGACTACTACGAGCAGGTCGAAGAGCAGTTCAAGGGCGGGAGCACGCCCGGCCGCGATCGGCGCGAAGGCGGCCATCTGGGCTTCCAATGACCTTCTTTGCTGGTCGGGTGCGCTGACGCGTCGTTCGAAAGGCGCGAAGCGCCTTTCGTGATGTCATCAGGCGGCTTCGCCGCGCCGAGAACCGCACACCTACCGGGTCCTTTGGACCGCCCGGTGCGCGGACGCCATCGAAACGCGATGCCCGGGTCGTCTCTTCTCATCGTCTCCGGAGGAGAACATCGAACCGTCGTGAGTAGCTATTCTGTCCGTTCGGCTTCGATGGCTTCCGAGAGGCCGCCGAAGGCGTACTGGAGGACGAAGC
>NZ_BATA01000037.1 GCF_000474235.1 Halarchaeum acidiphilum MH1-52-1 | reverse complement strand
CACGTGAATGGCTTGAACAGCTCGTGCATTACTACAACCATCAGAGACCGCATCAATCGCTCGATGGAAGAACGCCCGTCGAGGAGGTGCTAAACTAGACAGTGCCTTCGACACCAATCAGTGAAAAAACTGGAATCGCGAATGAAGCGACGTGGTTACTCTCGCGCCGTAAGGGTCCGACCGTTCGCGTTGTCGAAGAGGTGCGATTTCCCCATGTTCGGTACGAGCGTTATTGGCTCGCCAACCGCGGCGTCGCTCTCCGGAACGACGCGCGCGCTGAATTCTGCTCCGTCCGCTGGGGATGTCAGCGTCAGGAACTTGTCGGAACCCATTGGTTCGATCACCTTTGGTTCCGCCTCGAACGTCTCTCCGTCCGGTGCGCCGGCATCAGCGGCATCGTGTAGGTCTTCTGGCCGAATTCCAAAGGTCACCGAGTCGGGTTCGACCGCGGCTAGCGCCTTGGAGTGCCGTTCAGGGAGCTTGAGGTCAAATAGGTCCTCGGAAACGATCCGATGGCCGTTGCCATCCGGAACCACATCCACGTCTATGAAGTTCATTGGGGGCTCGCCGATGAACCCTGCGACGAACTGGTTCGTTGGGTTGTCGTAGAGGTGCTGCGGCGGGCCGATTTGCTGAAGCTTCCCGTCATTGAGGACGGCAACGCGGTCGCCGAGCGTCATCGCTTCGGCTTGGTCGTGCGTGACGTAGATGGTGGTCTTCCCCACCCGCTGATGGATCTCGTTGAGCTCCGTGCGCATCTGTACGCGGAGCTTCGCGTCGAGGTTCGAGAGTGGTTCGTCCATAAGGAACACGGAGGGTTCGCGGACGATTGCGCGACCGAGCGCAACGCGCTGTTGTTGCCCACCAGAGAGCTCCGAGGGCTTCCGTTCAAGAAGGTCGTCGATCGAGAGGAGTCCCGCCGCCTCGTCGACGCGGGAACCGATTTCGTCACTTGGGTAGTTCCGGATTCGCAGCGGGAACGACATGTTCTCGCGGACGGTCATGTGGGGGTAGAGCGCGTAGTTCTGGAACACCATCGCGATGCCCCGCTCGCGTGGATCCATGCCTGTGACGTCCTCCCCCTCGATCCAGATGCGACCCTCGGTCGCGGTTTCGAGGCCCGCGACCGTACGGAGTGTCGTCGTCTTCCCACAGCCGGACGGTCCCACGAAGACCAGGAACTCGCCGCGGCGAATATCGATGTTCAGGTCCTCAACGGCGACAACGCCGTTTCCGCCGGAGTCGTACACCTTAGTAAACTCGTCGATCCGGACGTTGTAGTCCTCATTCGATTCGGTCTCAGTCTGTGGCGTCGTGTCGGTTTCGCTCATGGGTTCGTGTTCATTAGTTGGCTGATCAGTTGACTGTGCATCGTTCATTCCTTGAGCGCCCCCGCGGTCAGCCCACTGACGATGTACCGCTGGAAGAACACAACGATGAGGATCGTCGGGACGACGGCGATGACGCTTGCAGCGGCGAGGCTCGCCCACTGAACGGAGACGTCACCGACGAACTTGTAGACCGCCACGGAGATCGGCATCGACTGGAGGTCCGTCGTGACGATCAGGGAGAAGAGGAACTCCCGCCACGAGTACAGGAATGTCAGAATCGAGCAGGCTGCAATCCCTGGTGCTGCAAGTGGGAGCGCGATCTTCCGGAACGCCTGTAGGCGCGTACACCCGTCGACACGCGCGGACTCATCGAGGTCCGCGGGGATCGACATGAAGAAGTTCCGCATGATGTAGATCATCAGCGGTAACCAGAGGTAGACCTCTGCCATGATGATCCCTGGGAGGGTGTTCAACAGGCCGAGCCACGACATGATCTGGTAGTAGGGTACGATCAACCCGATAGGCGGGAACAGCCGCGAGAACAGCACGCCGATGAAGATGACGTTGTCCCCGCGGAAGCGATAGCGACTGAACGCGTATCCGGCCGGCGTGGCGAGCCCCATCACGACGATCGTCGTCACTGTCGAGATTATCAGGCTGTTCAACAGCGCCTTCCAGTACTGCTGGCCGATGAGCACCTCGTAGTACGAACTGAGTGTCGGATCGCGAGGGAGATACGTGAGGTTGTACACCGCGTCGTTCGCCTTGAACGACGTTAATAGCTCCCAGACAATCGGAACGATCACAGTCAGGACGGCCAGAGCCAAGACGATGTGGACGACGTATCGGCTCTCCACGACGTTCCAGAACCGCTGGCGACTCTCGTAACTGATGCGTTCGTAGCTCTCGTTTTCAGTGCTCATTCTTCTTGGACACCTCCCATGACTTTCGTAACGTAGACGATGGCGACGACGAGTGAGATGAGGATGATGAACACCGCAATCGCGGACGCGTACCCGTAGTTGAAGTTTATCATCCCGGTGCGGTAGATGTAGATGCTGAAGACAGTCGTCCGCGTCCCGGGACCGCCGCTGGTCAGCGGGAAGATGATGGCGAACGCACGGAACGCGAACATCCAGTTCATTAGCGCGACGATTGCGAGGTACGGTCGCAGATACGGAACCGTGATCGCACGGAACGTCTGGAACGTCGTCGCCCCGTCGACCTTCGCCGCGTCATACATGTGCCCTGGGATGGACTGGAGACCGGCGAGGAGCACGATCATCGCGAACGGCATCCGGGCCCACGCGTCGGTGAACGTGACCAGCGCCATCGCGAGGTTCTGGTTCGCCAGCCACGCGTACGGATGTTGTAGGATCCCGAGGTCCATCAGGATCATGTTTATGAGTCCGAGCTTGTTTCCGGTGAGGACCCACTTCCATATCATCGCGACGACGGCGATCGGGATCGCCCACGCGAACATTAACAGCGTTGAGTAGATGTTCCGGATTCGCTGGTTCACGACGTGGTTGATTGCGAGCGCGACCGCCAGCCCGCTCCCGAGACTGAGAATGAGCGAACCGAACGAATAGACGAGCGTGTGGCCGAAGTACGTCCAGAACTCCGTCCGCCCCAACATCTGGGTGTAGTTACGGAGGCCGATGAAACGGTTCGGGACCCCCGGGATGGTCAGGTAGAAGGACTGTTTGACGAGTTGGAAGACCGGGTAGACGAAAATCGCCGCGATGACGAGGAGCGCCGGCCCTAGCAATACGAGAAGGATGTGGTCGTTGAGGACTCTAGAGACGCGTTGCCGCACCTCCTCGTACGTCGTCTCCGGTTCCGTGAATCGGGTTTCTGATTCGTAAGACATGTCTTGGAGACAGCAGTGGGGCTACTGCCCCAGGATAGTGTTGATGAAGCTCTGTGCCTGATCGAGCGCCTTCTTCGGGTCGAGGTCGCCGGCAATGGCCTTCTGAACCTGTTGGCTGACGTGTTGCTTGATTGGTCGTTCCTGCGGGAAGACCTCGGCCTGGTTCAGCGTCATCTGCTTACCACGGATATCGGCGAACTCGGCGACTCCAGCCTGGCTCGCCTCGTCATATACGCTCTTCGAAAAGGACTGGTTCCCTTCTACGACGAACTCCCACCACTGACTGGACTCGCTGAGCAGCGCGTCGCCGAACAGCATCGCCGCCGCTTTCTGAGACTCACTAGCGTTCACGTTGATTGAAATTCCCGTTGGCGAGGCAATTCCCGCTCGGGTCGGGTTCGGGGTACTTGACCCGCCCTTCGGAGAGAGCGTCGGCTGGTACTCCGTTCCCTTCTCGTACTTCGCGAGCGCCTTGGAGACGAGGTCGCCATACACGGGAACCATAGCGAACTGCCCGGAGAGGAACCCGTCGGCGAGGTCCCCCTGTCCGTAGCTCACGACCTCGTTTGGCACCCACCCCTTATTGCGCCACTCAACCATTTTCTCCACCGCGGCGTACCCGGCGTCGGTGTTAACTTTCACTTTCCCGTTCTCGTAGAACGTCCCTCCAGCCTGGTAGAACATCTTCTCGAAGTCACGCAACGTGTACGTCCGCGAACCGCCCCGGTACGCCCACGCGTAGGTTCCTGTTCCCTCGAAGGCTTTCATCGCGGCCTCAAGATCGTCCCAGGTCCATGAACCGTCGAGGATCGCTTTTCGGGAGTTCTCCGGCACTCCTTGCTCCTTCAGCAGGTCCGGCCGCACGTGAACCAGGCTGGCTTCGAGGTACGCCGGGCACGTGTACACGTGGTTATTCCACGTCGACGTGGGCTTCGTTACCGGCTGGTAGGTATCCCACATCTCGTCTTTGGGCATCAGCGCGTCGAGGTTCGCCAGGTAACCGGCGTCGGCGAATGAAGAGAAGGAACTCGTCGTGACAACCTCGAACGCCTGTGGCGAACTCCGCTCGGCTTTGAGGAACGCGGTCTCCTTCGGAATCGCTTGGTCGACAACGAGTTCGAGGGGGTCGATTTTGATTCCAGTCCGGTCCTCGAACATCGCGTATGTCGCGACAGTCGCCGGGTCGTAGTCGAGACTGCCGAAGTTGAGAACTTGGATACTGTCGACGTCTGCAGCGGCAGAGTCCTCCCACCCCTTTGGGGGCTGCCACGGTGCGCTCTTGACCGACTTCGACTGCTTCCACGCGTCCGTCGATCCCTGCTTGTTCGCGTCCGGAACGGCTTGCCGGTCCGAGAGCTTCCATTCATCTAGGCTCGTCGTCCTGCGCTGTTTCCAGTTGGACGCGAAGTCGATACTTACTGACCCGTTCGACCCGCCCGACCCGCCCGACCCACTCGATCCACCGTTGTTCGAACAGCCGGCGAACGCACTGAGTCCGCCCGCGCTCGCGAACGCCGAGTATTTCAGCAATTGCCGTCGATTCAGGTTATTGCCATTGTCTGGCATAGATCCTTGTTCACAGATTCCGCACTTATATCTACCGGGATTTTTCATGTAGTACCTTAGCCGAATATTTAGGCACTATCTAGTTCTGCCCCTCCGTAGCTGGTGTATTTCCATTTGATACTTGATTCGGCCGATGTCGGTTGTAATAGTGTCTGAACCGTTGCAACCAGCGTCTCCCGCTTGATTGACTGCCCTGCCAAAACGAGTGAAAGCGGTCGATCCGCATTGAGACTGTCTGGAGCCATCTCAGTCGATCACATCTGGATAGTAGAAGTGTCCGCTTGGAAAGAGTGTGGAACCTACCCAAGCAGATCGTATGTGTTTACCCCGAGGTCTCGACAGCCAGCACAGTGTGAATCCATGAGATCATCTCATTGTTACTGACGACCCGGCGAAGTTCCTCGTAGACTGCGTCCCTGCTGGCGCCAAGTCGCCAGCAGGGGCAAGATCGTCTCATGAACGAACATACCGTGGTCATTGCGGAGTGCCCCAATGATTTTCCGGAGAATCACCGGTTCACGAAGCGCGTTCTCAGCCGCATTATTTGTCGGTGAGACCGCTGGCTCACCGATGAAGGTGAGCCAGTGGTCGGTCCCGCCTTTGATCTTCCCGAGCAGTGTTGCCACTGGTTCGTCCGTTGCTGAGCGTGTAACGAGCGATTTGAGTCCGTTCTGGCTCAACCGATGCATCTGTGCTCGTTCACGAGGACTGGGGTCGGTCTCCAGCCACGACTGGAGACGACGTACAGCTGCCTGAGATTCCGGTAAATCGGCTCTGCGTCCTCGTACTCCTCAGCGACATCTTCAGCTTCTCGGAGAATGTGTGCCCAGCACCGCTGGAGGTTGCTGCTGAAGGCCGGATACGCTGTCCGGCCATCTGACAACCGTTCCCGCAAAGTCCTTGCCGAGGACTTCCGCGGGAACATCACTGCCTCGACTTTCTCTGACCGCGTACAGCGTGTGCTTGTCCGTCTGAAACGTCCAGATCCACGCTTGCTCACTATCACGTTTGATCCCGGTTTCGTCAACATGGACGATGTCCGCGTTCTGAATCTGCTGGCGAATCTGCTCGTACTCACAGCGACCGGCGCGCGCAGCGCGCTCAATCACGTACCACGCGGACGCACCCGAGAGTGCCAAGTTGTGAAGTTGCTCGAAACGATCGTCGATCTTCCGGTAGGGGTGGCGGTGATCGTATCGGGATAGAGCGGCTTGTGCGATGACGTTCACCCCGAACTGCCCCTTATCGGGGCAGTCGGGGTGTGAAGCAATGGTCTGCATCCCACACGAATCGCACTCGTAGCGGTGGCGGTTGTACTGGGTGGTTTCTGGAGGCTGTAGGTCAGGGATTTCCTCGACAAGTCAGGGGCAGACGCCCGCCGACTCGTCGAACGCTTCGCCACAGTCTGGACAGCAGTCACAGGTGACTTCGAGCTCCTGATCTGGATCAGGAGCGGATCGCCACACGGGAGCACGGCCGGGGTTACGTCCAGGTGTTCCATCATCTGTCCGTGGTTCCTCGCTGCCGTCGTCGTCCTCGACTGACGAGGACGACGACCCCTCATCGGTTGATTTCTCCTTGCTCGGTAGCGTATGCGGTCCTTCGTGCCACTACAGCTTGGCCCTCAGTCGTTTATTCTCCTGCGGAGAGTTTCGTTTTCTTTCTCAAGCGCGGCAAGGCGTTCGAGGATCTCTTCTTTGGTAGGCTCTGGAGAAGTCATGAATAGGTGAAACGGGATGGTCTCCAGACCGGAGACCATCCCTCAGGAGGGTGCTTGTTCGCCTGTTGCATCTCTCTACGACACCAGTCACCCGGCGTTTACGAGAGGGTGACGGAACCGACTAGGGGTAAACACGTACAGCAGATAATCCATGTTCGGATAACACTCCCCGTAATATTTCTCTAACTGCTATACGGTCTGTCTCGGGTGTTCTCGTAGGAATCGTGCTAGCCTCAGATCCAGCTACTCTGCCTCTACGAGCTTAACCGAACATGGATGACACGAACGCCTCCGCAGGTGCGGAGCCAAGCGACGGTGTGACGTGCCAATCTTGGCGATGGACTGTCGTGACCTGCGTAGGTAGATTTTTACACATCGATCCAGATATTCTTTCGTGGTGAGAGAGAACACACACCAGGAAGGTCCTGATCCGATACCCGAAACGACGATCCTCGACGCGGCGGGCGACGCGGCGCTCCCGGAGATGGGGGTCATCGAACAGGTGTGGGAGACCGATCCGATCCCACCGAGAGAGATTGCCGAACGGGCGGCCACGGCGGTTGACGAATTCGATCTTGATGGCGTGCCTACCGGGGGGTCGGTCGCCATCGGCGCGGGGAGCCGTGGGATCGCGAACATCGCGTCGATCGTTCATGGCGTCGTCACGCGCCTCGGAGATCTCGGGTACGAGCCGTTCGTCTTCCCCGCAATGGGGAGCCACGGCGGCGCGGTCGCCGAAGGCCAGCGTGAGATGCTGAACTCACTCGATATGAACGAAGCGACGCTCGGCTGCGAAATCCGCGCGACGATGGAGACGGTTGTCATCGGCGAAACCGCGGAGCGGGACATCCCCGTTCACGTGGATGCGAACGCCGCTGGGGCGGATGCGATCGTCCCGATCAATCGCATCAAACCGCACACGGATTTCCAAGGCGACGTCGAGAGTGGGCTCTCGAAGATGCTCGTCATCGGGATGGGGAAACAGCGCGGCGCGAAGACTGCACACAAGTGGGCCGCCGATTGGAGCCTTCGGAACATGATTCCTGAGATCGCGTCCCGAATCCTCGATAAGCTCCCTGTCATCGGTGGAGTCGCTGTTGTCGAAGACGAACACGACGAGACCGACGTCATTGAGGGTGTCCCCCCGTCGGGGTTCCTCGATCGTGAGGCCGAACTCCTCAACTACGCGTACGACCGTATGCCGACACTTCCTTTCGACGAAATCGACACCCTCGTTGTTGACCGACAGGGGAAGGATGTCTCGGGGTCAGGCATGGACACAAACGTTATTGGCCGTATGGTGTACGGTTTCGAACCCGAACCCCAAACACCGTCTATCAAGCGGATATTCGTACGTGGCTCACCGAAGTGTCTCACGGGAACGCGACCGCGGTCGGTTCGGCGGACGTCATCCACGCCGATCTCTACACGGATATTGATCTCGCAGATACGTTCGTCAACGCCCTCACTTCAAGTACGATTGCGGGCGCGCGCATTCCTGCACCCGTCGAGACGGACCGCGCCGGTCTCGTCGTTTGCCTCTCGACGATCGGTGTCACCCCGCCGTCGGAGGTGCAGGTCGCTCGTATCCGTGACACAATGCATCTCGAACGGATCGAAGCGTCTACTGCGCTTGTCGAGGCGGCACGCGAACGTGACGACCTCCGCGTCGTCGAGGAGCCGTCATCAATGCAGTTTGACGATGGTCAGTTCGAACGCAACATACTGGACCCGTAATCCATCCCCTCTTGGGACGCTGAACTGCAAACTTTCATATTTCTTCGATCGAAGAGCTTTCGTATGGAGACTGCACTCATCCTGCCGCCGGAGCGCGACGAGCGTTGGGACCTCGCGAAGCAGACGGGCGTCGAGACGGCCGTCGTCCACACGCTCGAGATCGGCGACGGCTCGCGGCCGTGGCGCTACGAGGATCTCCTCGAGCTGACGCAGACGTTCCGCGACTACGGTCTCGACGTCGGCGCCATCGAGGGCTGCGTCCCGATCAGCGACGCGACCCGGCTCGGCCGCGAGGGCCGCGACGAGGAGATCGAGCGCTTCAAGCGGTACCTCCGGAACCTCGGCGAACTCGACGTCCCGGTCGTCGCCTACGACTGGATGGTCGGGAAGCGCTGGGCGCGCACCTCGACCGCGATCCCGACGCGCGGCGGGTCGCTCACCACGGGCTACGACGACGACCTGATGGCGGGCGCGCCCGAGCAGGAGATCGCGCCGGTCGACGCCGCGGACCTCTGGGACGCCCTCGAGTACTTCCTGAACGAGGTCGTCCCGGTCGCCGAGGAGGCGGGCGTAAAGCTCGCGCTCCACCCGGACGACCCGCCGATCGGGAACCTCCGCGGGGTCGACCGGATCGTCACCTCCCCGGAGAACTACGATCGCGTGATGGACATGTACGACAGCGAGTACAACGGGATCACGTTCTGTCAGGGGAACTTCGCCGCGATGGGCGCCGACATCCCCGAGACGATCCGGCACTTCGGCGAGCGGATCAACTTCGTGCACTTCCGCGACGTCGAAGGCGATCGCTCGGAGTTCGTCGAGACGTGGCACGACGCAGGGCCGACAGACATGCGCGCCTGCATCGAGGCGTACCGCGACATCGGCTTCGAAGGGCCAGCGAGACCCGATCACGTCCCAACGATGGCGACCGAGGAGAACTCGAACCCGGGCTACATGACGCTCGGACGCCTCTACGCGGTCGGCTACATGAAGGGCCTACTGGAGGCGACGGCCTGACGGGCGCCCCTACCAAGACGTGATGGTGACGTCGCGGAGGGGGCGATCGAGTGGGACGTCGACGTGCGCGCCGGTGTAGTGGGAGACGTAGAAGCCGACGATGATCTCGAGGGAGCGTGCGGCTTCGACGCCGGGGGAGAAGTTCTCCGCGTCGCCGTCGAGGAGGTCGACGACGTGGCGGGCGGCGTTCGGGAAGGCGTTCTCGTAGTCCTCGTCCCACGTCCACGCGCCGTCGATGCCGGGGAGGTCCGCCTCGACGTGTGTGCCGTCCTCGAGGTCCCAGTAGCGCCACTCGCCGTCGTCGTTGTTGAGGTAGAGTTTTCCCTCGGTGCCGACGAAGGTGAGCGCCATCGAGGAGACGTCGCGGGCGACCGTGCAGTCGATCGTCGTGAACGTCCCGTCGTCCATGACGACGTGGCCGCCGCCGCCCGCGTCGTCCACCGCCGAGCCGTCGAGGGCGTCGACGGCGTCGTTCTCGCCGTTGATGTACCCGCTCACGGTCTCGGCGCGCGCGTCGAGCAGGTAGACGAGCATGTCGAGGACGTGCGTCGAGTTCCGCATGAGTTCGCGTCGGAACTGCGCGTTCACGGACTTCACTTCACCGAGCAGGTCCTCCTCGTGGACGAGGTCGTGGAGGCGCTGGAGCTTCTCGGTGAAGCGGAAGGAGTGGTTGACGAGGAGTTCGACGCCCAAGTCGTCGCAGACGTCGATCATCTCCTCGGCCTCGGTGACGCTCGCGGCGATCGGCTTCTCGCACCAGATCACGTCGGGATCGCCGATCTCGGCCGCATCGACGACGTGGTCGTGGTGGAGGTACGAGGGCGTGCAGACGGAGACGACGTCGAGATCCGCGGTTTCGAGCATCGCCTCGTGGCCGAGGTAGCGCCCCTCTTCGGGGATCTCCCACGCGTCCCCGAAGGTGTCGAGCTTCTCCTGATCGACGTCCGCGACGGCGACGAGCTCGACGCCGTCGGTTTCGTCGTAGCCGCCCGCGTGGCTCGATCTGACCTTCTCGCGCCCGATGTCCTCCTCGTCGTGCATCCCGAGGATCCCCATTCCGGCGATACCTCCGGTTCCGATGATGCCTGCACGGTAACGTGCCATGAATTCTCGAACCACGGCCCGGTACTTGTAGCTTGCCCGTGGCCCCCTCGTAGCGTTTGGCTACGGATATTCCGGAAACGGAGACGAGAACGATGTCATCGACCCGCGAGGAATCCCCGTTGGCGAGGTAGTCGATAACGAAAAATAACGCCTTTGTTGGGCCTCTAGCCGGTGAATTACGTCGATATGCGTGTAATTCGGCCGTATATGTTCCAATCGTTCATTCGTGAAGGTTCGGTGGTGGCCGTCGCGGCGTGGGGCGTTCAGCGGTACGCGACCGCGCGCACCGGGGAGCCGCTCGTCCCGTGGAGGTCGAGCGGGAGGTAGCTGAAGAAGGCGCGTGCGGTCTCCGCGCCGTCGAGGACCGCGTCGAGGTTCCGTAACTCCTCGATCGCGATGACGTCGTTCTCGAGGAGGGGGAGGTGAGAGTCGGCGGGGTCGACGTCCGTGCTCGGGCCGTGCGCGGGCATCTCGTCCGCCCAGCCACCGACGCTCGGCGTGTCGACGCCGACGGCCTTCGCGCCCGCGTCGGCGAGGTACTGCGAGGCCTCGCCGTGCAGGTGCGGGAACTCGAACAGCCACTCGGGCGTGTGGCCGTAGTGCGCGTCCCACCCCGTGTGGAGTAGCACGACGTCGCCGTCCTCGATGTCGTCCGCGAACGGTTCGAGGTGCTCGACGGTGATCGTCTCCGCGTTCTCCAACGGCGCGAGGTCGAGGACGACGCCCTCGCCCGCGAACTTCTCCGCGGGAAAGTCGTCGAGGGATTTGCCCTCCGGCACGAAGTGGCGCGGCGCGTCGACGTGCGTCGCCGTGTGCGTCCGCATCGTCAACTTCTCCATCGTGAAGCCGTCGCGCGCCGCGAGCTTCGTCTTCTTCAGGTCGATCGGGGGGTACGACGGCCAGACCGGAATGTCGTCCTCGATCGGGTTCGTCAGATCGATGACCTCGTCGGGTGCGTCGAACATCGTCCCGTGATACCACGCACCGCGCCATAAGCGTGGGGGCGGCGGTAGATATACGGGAGCCGACGCGGAACGGATAGGCGATGGCCTACCACGACGGTGACGCACTCGCGTCGACCTACGCGGCCGCACGGGAGGGCGGCTACGGCTTCTTCGCGAGCAACGTCACCCACTTCGACGTCCTCCTCGGCCTGCTCGACGGCGCCGAGCGCGTCGGCTCCGATCTCGTCGTCCAGCTGAGTCGCGAGAGCGCCGCTTTCTACGGGTGCGGCGACCCCGACGTCGGTCTCGACGCCTTCGGGGCGTATCTCGAACGGGTCGCGGCGGGCGCGGACGTCGGCGTCGCCTGCAACGTCGATCACGTCCACCTCCCCGACCAGTGGGAGTTCCTCGACGCCGTCGTCGAGTCCGACGTCCCGTCCTCCGTGATGGTCGACGCCTCCGATCGCTCGTTCGAGGAGAACGTCGACCTCGTCCGCGACGCGACGGCGCGCCTCCACGCCGCCGACCCGGACGTCCTCGTCGAGGCCGAACTCGGGCGCGTCGCCGGGACCGAGGGATCGACCGAGACGGCGCTCGAGGACGCCTACTACACCGATCCAGAGGCCTCCGTGGAGTTCGTGGAGCGGACGGGCGTCGACCTGCTCGCCGTCTCCGTCGGCACCCAGCACGGCGTCGCCTCCGGCGTCGATCTCGACGTCCGCCCGGACATCGCCCGCGAGGTCGACGCGGCGCTCCGCGAGGCCGGCCACGACGTCCCCCTCGTCGTCCACGGCGCCTCCGGACTCGCGGACGAACAGGTCCGCGCGTTCGTGGACGCTGGCGTCCGGAAGTTCAACAAGAACACGCGCTACCAGTACGAGTTCTCGCGGACGCTCGCGGACTTCTACCGCGAGCACGCGGACGCCGTCCGGCCGCCCGAGGGAGTCGCGGACGACCGCGAGGGCTTCTTCGCGGACGCGGACTGGGCGCCCGACCGGACGTACTTCCACCCGCACGCCGCCACCGACCGCGTCCACGAGCGCCTCGCGGACGTCTACGCCGACCTCGCGGAACTCACGGGGAGCGCGGGCCAAAGCCGCGGGTCGGAGCGATGAGCGATCCGCTGTTGCTCGGCGTCGACGCGGGGCTGACGAACCTGAAGGCCGTCGTCTTCGATCGCGGCGGGACCGTCGTCGCGAGCGCCGCGCGCGAGACGCCCGCCCCCGAGGCTCCTGCGAATCGGGACGAGCAGGACCACGACGCGCTCTGGGCCGCCGTCGCGGGCGTGATTCGGGACGCCCTCGACGCCGAGGCGGTCGAGCGCGAGCGCCTCGCGGGCGTCGGCGTCGCCGGCCACGGTCACGGCCTGTACGCCCTCGACGCCGACGGTGAACCGGTCGTCGGCGTGAAGTCGACGGACAGCCGCGCGACCGATCTCGTGACCGAGTGGCGCGACGACGGGACGCTCGACGCCGTCTCCGACTCCGTGGGTTGGACGCCGTTCGGCGGCGACCCGCTCAGCCTCCTCGCGTGGTTCGACCGCGAGGCGCCCGACGTCGCCGCGCGGATCGAGCGCGTGCTGTTCTGCAAGGACGTCCTCGCGGGGCGCCTCACGGGCGCGTACGCGACCGACACGATGGAGGGGTCGGTCTTCGGCGTCGATCCGGCCGACACCGACGGGGCCTTCGACGCGCTCGGGATCGCCGACTACCGCGACGCCGTCCCCGAAGCCGTCCCGAGCACCGAGTGCTGTGGGACGGTGACGCCGCGGGCGGCCGAGGAGACCGGGATCCCGACCGGAACGCCGGTCGCGGCGGGCCTCCACGACGTCGGTGCGTGCGCGCTCGGCGCGGGCGTCGTCGATCCCGGACAGGCCGCGGTGATCCTCGGCACGTGGGGGCAGAGCGTCGTCGTGACCGAGGGACCGGACGACGGTGCCGGTGGGATCCCGCGGCGCTACCTCGACGGGTGGCTCCGCTACCGCGGGACGCGGGCGGGCGCGGCCTGCCTCGACTGGTTCGTCGACGAGTTCGGCGATCCGTGGCGCGAGCGCGCGACAGAGCGCGGCGTGAGTCCGTACGCCGTCTACGACGAGGTGGCGGCCGACGTCCCCGCGGGCGCGCGCGGCGTCCTGTTCCACCCCTACTTGAACGGGACGACGGACGACCCGGACGCCCGCGGTGGATTCTACGGGCTGGGTCTCGACAGCACGCGCGCGGACATGCTCCGCGCGGTCTACGAGGGCGTCGCGCTCGCGCAGGTCGGCGGCGTCGAGGACCTCCGTGACGACGTCACCGGCCTCCGCGTGACGGGCGGCGGGGCGCGCAGCGCGCTCTGGCCGGCCGTCTTCGCGGACGTCTTCGGCGGCCCCGTGAGCGTCCCGACCGGGAGCGAGATGGGCGCGCGCGGCGTCGCCATCTGCGGGGGCGTCGCCGCCGGCGTCTACCCGGACGTCCGCGCGGCCGTCGACGAGACGGTCGCCGTCGACCGACGCGTCGAACCCGACGAGGATGCCCACGAGCGATACCGCGACCTCGGGGAGGCGTTCGCGTCGGCGCGCGACGCGCTCGGACCCGCGTGGCAAACGTTGAAGAACGTGCCCCTAGAACCGGTCGGACGATGACCACGACGGTTCTCCTGTGCGGCGACCCGCAGCAGCCGAGCGAGTACATGGCCGAGGCGGCGGGGTTCCTCGAGGAACACGACGTCGTCTTCGAGCGGATGGACTGGATGGGCGATGCCTCGCCCGCCGAGTTCCGGAACGTGACGATGGACATGGAGACGGCGGGACCGGGCGCCTACGACACGAGCGACATCGCGACGCACCTCGATGGCGTTGACGTCCTCGTCGTCCACAAGGCGCCGGTGTCGCGCGAGCTGATCGAGGGCGCGGACCTCGACGTCGTCGGCGCGGCCCGCGGCGGCACCGAGAACGTGGACGTCGAGGCGTGCCACGACAGCGGCGTGACGGCGCTGCACGCGCCGGGGCGCAACCGGAACGCCGTGGCGGACTACGCGGTGTCGATGCTCCTCTCGCGCCTCCGCGAGATCCCGTTCAACCACGGCGACATGATCGACGGCGAGTGGTCGCAGGTCTTCGACCCCGCGCTGCTCCCGCCGGACGTCCGCACGACGACGATCGGGATCGTCGGCTTCGGCCACATCGGCCGCGGCGTCGCGCGACGCCTCGACGGCTTCGACCCCGAGATCCTCGCGTACGACCCGTTCGTCGACGACGAATCGATCCGCGACGGCGGGGCCGTGCCCGTCGACGACCTGCACGACCTGCTCGGTCGTTCCGACGCGGTGACGCTCCACGTTCGGCTCTCCGAGGAGACCGGGGGGATGATCGGCGCGGAGGAGTTCGCGTCGATGCAGGAGTCAGCGTTCCTCGTGAACACGGCTCGCGGTGGTCTCGTCGACGAGGACGCGCTCGTCGCGGCGCTCGACGACGACGAGATCGCGGGCGCGGCGCTCGACGTCTTCCGCGCGGAGCCACTCCCCGAGGACCACCCGCTCCTCTCGCGGGACGGCGTCGTCCTCACCCCGCACGTCGCGGGGTCGACACGCGACGCCGTCCTCGAGGGGCCGCGAATCGTCGCGAGCGACGTCGAGGCGTGGCTCCGCGGTGAGACGCCCGAGCACCGCCTCTGAGCGGGCGGACGCGAAAGCTCTTTGTGCAGTTGTTCGTAACTATCGTTCATGGTGAAGACCTTCGAAGGCTATCGGCGCGCGAACGGGCGCGTCGGAGTGCGCAACCACGTCGCCGTCGTCCCGACGTCGGTCGCGGCGAGCAGCGTCGCGCGCGGCGTCGCGGACGAGGCGGGGGCGTGGGCGAAAGCCACGCCGCACCAGATGGGGACGACGCAACCGGACGCGACGCGCGAACAGACCGCGCGCGTCCTCGCGGGTATCGGCCGCAATCCGAACGTCGGCGCGGCGCTGGTGGTCGAACTCGGCACGGAGGACATCGACGCCGAGTCACTCGCCGATCGGATCGCGGAGACGGGGAAGGCCGTGGAGACGCTCTCGATCCGGGAGACCGGCGGGACTCGCGCGGCGCTCGCGCGCGGACGTGAGATCGTCGCCGGGCTGAACGACGAGGCGCGCGAGGCGCGCCGCGAGGGGGCGGACGCGAGCGAGTTGATCTTCGCCGCGGAGTGCGGCGGGAGCGACGCGACGAGCGGCATCGCAGCGAACCCCGCGGTCGGGAACGCCTGCGATCGCCTCGTCGCGGACGGCGGCACCGCGTCGTTCAGCGAGACCCCCGAGTTCATCGGCGCGGAGCACATCCTCGCCGAGCGCTGCGCGGACGACGACGTCCGTGAGCGCCTCCTCGAACGCGTCGCCGATCGCGAGGGGATGGCGGACATGATGGGCGTCGACCTCCGCGGCGCACAGCCCACGCCGGGCAATCAGGAGGGCGGCCTGACGACGATCGAGGAGAAGAGCCTCGGCGCGATCGCGAAGGGCGGCACGACGCCGATCGAGGGGTTCGCGGAGTTCGCGGAGGAACTCCCGGTCGGCGGCGGTCTCGTCCCGATGGACACGCCCGGCTACGACGTCGAGAGCGTCGTCGGGAAGGTCGCGGCGGGCGCGCAGGTCGTCGCGTTCACGACGGGCCGCGGTAGCACGACGGGCAACCCGATCGCGCCCGTCATCAAGGTCACGGGGAACCCGAAGACGTGGGACCGCATGGCGAACAACATGGACGTGAACGCGAGCACGGTCATCGACGGCGAATCCATCGAGTCCGTCGGCGAACGCGTCTACGAGACGCTGCTCGCGGTCGCTGGCGGCGAGCGCACGGAAGCGGAGCGCCGCGGTCTCGAGGAGTTCGCGGTGAACGAGGTCCAACCGCAGGAGCTGCGCGGCGCGAGCGCGGGGGCGGGGGCGGGCCGATGAAGGGCGTCGTCCTCGATGACGTCGCCCTGCTGATGGCCGAGTCCGATACGGTCGCGACGGCCATCGACGACCTCGACGACGGACGACGGATCGCGGGCGAGGGACGCGACCTCTCCCTGTCCGAAGACGTCCCGTTCGGGCACAAGATCGCGCTGGTCGCGCACGACCCCGGCGACGAGGTGCGCAAGTACGGCGAGGTGATCGGGCGGGCGACCGATCCGATCGCCCCCGGCGAGTGGGTGCACACGCACAACTGCGAGAGCACGCGCGGGCGCGGCGACCTCGCGGCCGCGGGCGAGGAGGTGGCGGAATGAGCGCCGACTCCCCCTCCGAGGCGGCCGCGGGCGACTTCGAGGGGTACCGGCGCTCGGACGGGCGCGTCGGCGTCCGCAACGACGTGCTCGTGTTGCCCTCGGTCATTTGCTCGCACCTCGTCGCGGAGGAAATCGCGGAGCGCGCGGGCGCGGTGGCGACACCGCACGACCACGGTTGCGCGCAGCTCGGCGCGGACAACGACCAGACCGAGCGAACCCTCGTGAGCCTCGGGGAGAACCCGAACGTCGCGGGGACGGTCGTCGTCGGTCTCGGCTGCGAGGAGGTGCAAAGCGACGCGGTCGCCGCGGCGCTCGACGAACGGGGCTTCCCGGTCCGCGAAGTGGCGATTCAGGACGCGGGCGGGACGGACGCGTGCATCGACGCGGGCGTCGCGGCCGTCGATGACCTCCGTGCAGAGACCGACGCGGCGAGCGTCGGCGGAGCGTCACTCGGCGATCTCACCGTCGGCGTCGTCGTCGACGACCTCGCGGAGTCGACCGTCGAGCGCGCGAACCCCCTCGTGGCGGGTCTCGCCGATCGGGTGCTCGACGCCGGCGGGCGCGTCCTCGTCGCGGGCAACGAGCGCTACGCCGCGCACCCGATGGAGACGCGCGCACGGGTCAAGAGGAGTGCCGAGAGCGCCGTCGACGCGTTCCTCGAACGCCACCGCGACCTCCCGGCGCGGGCGACGCGCGTCAGCGCGGACGCGCGCGAGGCGGGCTTCGACGCCGCGACCGGGTTCGCGGGCGATCACCCTCTCGCTGACGTCGTCGCGTACGGCGAGCGCGCGGAGGCGGACGGTCTCTCGCTCGTCGACGCTCCCTCGCGCTTCGAGGAGGCGGCGACGGGTCTCGCGGCGGCGGGCGCGAACCTCGTCGTCCACGTGACGGCCGACGGCGTGCCCGCCGGCCACCCGATCGTCCCCGTGCTGAAGGTCTCCGGCGACGCCGACACGCTCGCGGCGCTCCCGGACGACATCGACGTGGACGCGCGAGAGGCGGACGCGGCGGATCTCGTCGACGCGGTCCGCGACGTCGCGGACGGCCGGAAGACGCGCGCCGAGGCGCACGGCCTGACCGAGTTCGCGCTCACCCGCGTCGGTCCCTCGATGTGAGGCGCGACGCCGCCGCGGCGTCTGCGGAACGCTTTTAGCCCGAGGCGGCGTGGATGCTCCCATGCGACACGTTCGATTCCGCGATCCCGCGGGCGCAGTGCGCGAGGGCGAATATCACGACGACGGCACCGTCTCCTTCGGCGGGACCGAGTACGACATCGACGAGGTGGACGTCCTGCCGCCGTGCGAGCCGTCGAAGATCGTCTGCGTCGGGCTGAACTACGCCAACCACGCCGAGGAGGAGGGCATGGAGGTCCCCGATCGCCCGCTGCTCTTCCTGAAGCCGCCGAACGCGGTGGCGGGCCACGGCGACAGCGTCGAACTCCTCGAAGGGAAGGAGAAGATCGAGCACGAGGTGGAACTCGGCGTCGTGATCGGCGAACAGTGCCGACACGTCGAGGAGGCGGACGCGATGGACGTCGTCGCGGGCTACACGGTCGCGGACGACGTCTCGAATCGCGACGACCAGTTCGCGGAGCAGAACTGGATCCGCGGGAAGGCCTTCGACGGGTCGTGCCCGCTCGGTCCCGTGCTCGCGGATCCCGAGCACGTCCCGGAGAACGCGGACGTCGAACTCCGCGTGAACGGCGAGACGCGTCAGTCCTCGAACACCGAGGAGTTCATCTTCTCCGTGCCCGAGCTGATCGCGGAGATCACCCAGTACATGACGCTCGAGGAGGGGGACGTCATCATCACCGGGACGCCGGCGGGCGTCGGTCCCCTCGAAGACGGCGACGCGGTCGAGATCGAGGTCGAGGGCGTCGGCACCCTCGAACACGGCGTCCACGCGCCGTAGGCGCGCGGCTACCAAGTTTTATGCTGTCGCCGGGGCACTGGCCTGTATGGCACCGGAGATCACCCGGATCGACAGCACGGAGTTTTCGTACGAGTTGGAGGACGTCGGGACGGACGAGCACGGTTTCAACCTCGTCTACGAGCCCGGCGAGACGACGACGCGGAAGCTGTTCGCGCTCCGCGTCCACACGGACGAGGGGATCACGGGCGAGTACGTCGGCGGGAACTCGCCGGGCGCGGCGCAGGTGAACATGTTCGCGGACTACCTCGTCGGGAAGAACCCCCTCGAGCGCGAGAAGCATTGGAGCGAGATCAAGCGCGCCCTGCGCAAGTACGACCGCATGGGGATCGGTCCGGTCGACATCGCGCTCTGGGACTTCGCGGGCAAATACTACGACGCGCCGATCCACGAACTCCTCGGAACGTATCGCGAGCGGATTCCCGCGTACGCCTCGACCTATCACGGCGACGAGCACGGCGGTCTCGACTCCCCCGAGGCGTTCGCGGACTTCGCCGAGGAGGCCCGTGATCGTGGCTACACGGGATTCAAGATCCACGGCTGGGGTGGCGGCGACGCCTCGCGCGACCTCACGCGCGAGATCGACGCCGTGCACGCCGTCGGCGAGGCGGTCGGCGACGACATGAACCTGATGCACGATCCGGCCTGCGAACTCGAGACGTTCGCGGACGCGCTGAAGCTCGGGCGCGCGCTCGACGAGGAGGGGTTCTTCTGGTACGAGGACCCGTTCCGCGACGCGGGGATCAGCCAGCACGCCCACCGGAAGCTCCGGCAGAAGCTCGACACGCCGATCCTCCAGACGGAGCACGTCCGCGGGCTCGAGGTGAAATCGGACTTCGCGGCGTCGGAGTCGACGGACTTCCTCCGCGCGGACCCCGAGTACGACGGCGGGATCACGGGCGCGATGAAGGTCGCGCGCGTCGCGGAGGGCTTCGGGATCGACACGGAGTTCCACGCGCCCGGGCCGGCCCAACGCCACTGCATCGCGGCGACGCGAAACGCGAACTACTACGAGATGGCGCTCGTCCACCCGGACGCGGCGAACACGACGCCGCCCGTCTACGCCGGCGGCTACGAGGACCAGTTCGACACGATCGACGCCGACGGCACCGTCCCCGTTCCGGACGGTCCCGGACTCGGCGTCACCTACGACTGGGACTACATCGAGGCGAACAGCACCGGGAGCCTCCACGCCTACGAGTAGGGACCTCAGACGGCCGTCCACCCGCCGTCGTCGGGGAGCGTCGCGCCCGGAGACAGAACTAAGACCGGCCGCGTGTCATGAACAACCATGGTCGAACTCGCGATCCCCGACGCGGCGACGCTCGAGAACGTCAACGACGTGGACGAAGCCGACTTCCCGCGGATGGCGTACGCGGAGCGACGACGTGATCCCTCGCAGATCGAGGACGTCGACGGGGCGACCCGGGACGCCGTCGCGGACATCCCGGCGTTCGCGGACCTCGATCCGGGCGCGGAAGTCGCCGTCACGGCGGGGAGTCGCGGCATCCACGACATGCCCGAACTCGTCGTCGCGGCCGTCGACGAACTGCGCGAGCGCGGCTTCGAGCCGTTCGTGATGCCCGCGATGGGGAGCCACGGCGGCGCGACGCCCGAGGGACAGCGGCAGGTCCTCGCGGACTACGGGATCACCGAGGAGCGCCTCGGCTGTGAGATCCGCGACGCGATGGACGTCGAGGTGGTCGCGGAAGACGAGACGGGGCGCCCGATCCCCGTCTCGACGGTCGCGCTCGACGCCGACGCCGTCCTGCTCGCGAACCGCGTGAAGCTCCACACGGACTATCGGGGACCGATTCAGTCCGGTCTCTGCAAGATGGCGGTCGTCGGTCTCGGCAAGCAGCGCGGTGCCGAGGCGATGCACAACGCGGCGATCGAGCGCGGTCTCGGCGCCTGCATTCCCGAGCGCGCTCACGCGATCTTCGAGGAGACGCCGGTCGTCGGCGGCCTCGCGCTCGTCGAGAACGCGAACGACCGCGCCGCGATCATCGAGGGCGTCCCCGTCGACGACATCCCCGAGCGCGAACCCCAGCTCCTCGAACGCTCGGAGGAACTGTTCCCCACGCTCCCCGTCGACGAACTCGACCTGCTCGTCGTCGAGGAGATGGGCAAGGACGTCTCGGGGGCGGGCATGGACACGAACGTCATCGGGCGCTACGACTTCTTCGACGAACCCGAGCCTGAAACGCCCGATATCACGCGCATCTACGTCCGGTCGGTCACGCCCGCCTCGCACGGTAACGCGATCGGCATGGGGCTCGCGGACTACGCCCACGAGGACCTCGTCGCCGACTTGAACCTCGCGGACGTCTACACGAACCTCGTCACGAGCGGCGAGACGGCGCGCGGGCGCATCCCCATCGTCTCCCCGACGGACCGCGCGACGCTCACCGTCGCGTGCTCGATGACCGGCGTTCGGGATCCCGGCGACCTCCGCATCGCCTACATCGAGAACACGATGGAGCCTGACGCGCTCTACGTCTCCGAACCCGTCGCGGCGGACCTCGCCGAGCGCGACGCGGTGGACGTCGGCGCCCTCCGTGACATCGCCTTCGACGAGCGCGGCGACTTCGCCTTCGGGTTCGCCGCGGACGAGGAGTGAGGCGGGCGCGACGAACTCGCTATCTCTTCTCGCTCTCCTCCCGTTCGCGTTCCACCGACTCCAGTTCCCGCGCGAGCAGTCTGACCTGCGAGCCGTCGCGCCCGACGTACGGGAGGGGCGTGCAGACGAACTCGTGGCGGGCGTAGGCCACGTCGCCGAGGTTCGCGACGCCCTCGACGATGCGGACGCCGGCCGGGAGGAGCGCCCGGTGGACCTCGTGGTCGGCGATGCTCGCTCCCGGTTCGTCGACGCCGAGGGCGTCCGTCGCGACGACGGCCGCGCCCGCGTCGACGAGGTACTCGGCGGCCGCGACGCCCGGGTACGCGTACTCGCGGAGATACGTCTCCTCGTCCGTCTCCGTCGGGTCCATGCCCGTATCGAGCACGACGAAGTCACCGTCTTCGATGGGGTTCCCCTCGGTCGCGGCGTCGAGATCGGCGGGAGTGATCGCCGCGCCCCGATCGACGTCAGTGAGGTCGAGGACGACGCCCTCCGTCACCATCTCGTCGGGCGTCACGTCCTCGATGGTGCCGTGGTCGTCGGCGCTGAAGAAGTGGCTCGGCGCGTCCATGTGCGTCCCGCAGTGCGTGACGATCCGGACGCGCGTCGCGTTGACGCCGTCCGACTCGTGCGACTTGTACGCCTCGAACTCGGGGTACGGCCACCCCGGCGGGTGGGTCGTCACTCGCTCCGTGATCGGCTGTGTGAGATCTTGCCACTCGGGCATACGTGTCCGATTCGGTGGCGGGCGCATAAGCGTACTCCCGGGAGGCGAGCGCGCCCCCCGTCAGCGATCGACGTCCGCGATGGCGTCCTCGAAGGCCTTCGTCACGATGGCGCCGTCGACGCTCATCGCGACGTACTGGACGCCGGCGTCGATCCATTTGTTCGCTATCGCGGCGTCGTCGGCGAACGTCCCGACGACCTTCCCGGCCTCCTCGGCGCGCTCGCACACCTCGGTCATGAGGGACTCGACGCGCTCGTCGCCGACCTGCCCGGGGATGCCGAGCGACTGCGACATGTCGTAGGGACCGAGGAAGAGCACGTCGATGCCCTCGACGGCGAGGATCTCGTCGAGGTTCTCGACACCGCGCTCGCCCTCGATGTGGACGATGACGGTCACGGCCTCGTTCTGCTCCTCGGTGTAGTCGTCGCCCCCGGTGTAGCCGCCCGCGCGGACGTACGGGGAGAGCCCGCGGGAGCCGAGCGGGTCGAAGCGGGCGTGCTCGACCGCGGCCTCGGCGTCCTCGCGGGTCTCGATCTGCGGGATCTCGACGCCCGCCGCGCCGATGTCGAGCGCGCGCTGGATCTCCGATTCCGTGTTGTTCCGAACGCGCACGATGGGTGCGGCCCCGCCGTTCTCGGCGGCGGCGCAGAGACCGACGGACGTCTCCGCGGTCAGCGGCCCGTGCTCCTGATCGAGGATGGTGAAGTCCATCCCGGCGACGCCGGTCATCTCCGCGACCATCGCCGAATCGAGCAGCTGGAACGTCCCGACGACGGTCTCGCCGTCCATCAATCGCTCTCTGAACGTGGGTTCCGGCATGGTTCGTAGCGCGTCACCACGGGGCTTGAAACTACCGTCAGCGGCGAGTTATGACGCCCGCGCTCTCCTCTTCCGAACCGTTAAGCCGCTCGCGTCCCCCATCACGGGCGTGACAGACACACTGACCGACGCGACGGCGCTCGTCACGGGCGCGAGTTCGGGCATCGGTGCGGCGACAGTCGAAGAGTTGGCTTCGCGCGGCGCGGACGTCGTCCTGAGCGCGCGCCGCGAGGGGCGACTGGAGGAGCTGGCGGCGGAGGTCGAGGACGAGCACGGCGTCGAGACCGTCGTCCACCCGACGGACGTCACCGACGCGGCGGCGGTCGAGGCGCTCGTCGAGGCGACCGTCGAGCGATTCGGCGGACTCGACGTCGTCGTGAACAACGCGGGGCTCGGGCGCGAGGAGACGACGATCGAGGACCTCGATCTCGACGCGTACCGCCAGATGATGGACGTGAACTGCGACGGGATGTTCTACGTGGCGCGCGCCGCGATGGCGCACCTGAAGGAGAGCGAGGGGAACCTGATCTTCCTCGGGAGTATGTCCGGGCAGTATCCGCGGCCGGCGAGTCCGGTGTACGCCGCGACGAAGTGGTGGACGCGGGGTCTCGCGCTGAGCGTGCAGGCCAACGCCGGTCCCGAGGCGTCGGCGTCACGACGATCAACCCGACGGAGGTCCGGACGGAATTCGGCGACGAGGACGGCGAGAGCGTGGCGGACGCGCTCGGCCCGGACGAGGCCGCGGAACCCGCGGACGTCGCGCGCGCGATCGCGTTCGCGGCCGCACAGGAGGCACCGAACGTCGTGCAGGAACTCGACCTCTATCGACGCGACAAGTTCGAGGGCTGGTAGTCGGCGTTCGGCCCTCGTGAACCGCTGTTCGGTGAGCACTCCCGACGTCGCCGGTGTTTCGCGAATCGCGTTCCGACGATCTGAACGCCGTGCGATCGCGGGTGTATCGATCTCGAAAATCGGCTACGAGTAGGTCATGTTGAGTTCGACGACGTTGGCGGCGTTGCGGAGGAGGTCGGGGATCTCGGTCTCGAAGCGCTCGCCCTGCATGCGACTGGTCGGCCCGGAGATGCTGATCGCGCCGGCGACGCCGTGATCGGGCGTCGTGATGGGGGCGGCGACGCACCGAAGCCCGTCGAGGCGCTCCTGTCGGTCGTAGGCGTACCCGCGGTCGCGGACCGCGTCGAGTTCCTCGAAGAACGCGTCGCGCCCCGTGATAGTGTGCTCGGTCCGCGCGGGCATTCCCATCGTGTCGAGGATCTCCTCGACGCGCTCTTCGGGCGTGTGCGCGAGAATCGCCTTCCCGAGCGCCGTACAGTGGAGGTGAACGTGCATTCCGGCGTGCGTGTCGAGGTGGACCGCCTGCTCGCCCTGCGCGAGATAGAGGTAGACGCCGCGGCCGTACTCCTCGACGGAGAGGTTCACCAACTCGCCCGTCTCCTCCGCCAGCGAGTCGATCTCCGGCCGCGCGACGTCGTGGAGTTTCAGCCGGCTCCGCGAGTATTCGCCGAGCTTCAGAAAGCGCAGTCCGACGTCGTACGCCCCGTCATCCTTCACGACGTACTCCGCGTCGTGGAGCGTGTTGAGGTGGTTGTGCACGGTGCTCTTCGGGAGATCGAGGTCGCTCGCGAGCTCGGTCACGCCCGCCCCGTTGAGGCGGACCAATGCCTCCACGATCTCCAGACTCGTCCGCGTCGCCTGCACCGTCGGGCCGGGGGTGTTCATGGATCCGGAGTATCCGGCGCAGATATTTAACCTTTGTTCATGAGTGGCGAACGCGCGTCTCGACGATCGAATGCCGGCGAGTGCGGGCCGTCCTCAGTCGTCCCGATCCGATCCCGGCTCCGCGACCCCGTTCGTGAGCGTGCCGACGCCCTCGTACGTGATCGATACCTCGTCGCCGGGTTCGATCAGACCGGGGTTCGCCGGACTCCCGAACGCCACGACGTCGCCGGGCCGGAGCGTGAAGCGCTCCGTGAGGAAGGCGATCACCTCCCGCGGTTCGAAGAGCATCAGTTCGGTGTTCGAGCGCTGGCGCTCCTCGCCGTCGATGACGGTTCGCATGTCGATGCCCGAGGGATCGAGGTCGGTCTCGATCCACGGGCCCAGCGGACCGGAGCCGTCAAAGGCCTTGCGCGCCGTGCGTCCCGGCTGATCGAGGGCGTCCACGTCGTTCATGATCGTGTAGCCGCGGACGACTGCTGGAACGTCCGCCGGCGCGACGTCGCGACAGGTCGTCCCGATCACCGCCGCGAGCTCGCCGGCGTACGTCACCTCGTCGGAGAACGTCGG
>NZ_BATA01000038.1 GCF_000474235.1 Halarchaeum acidiphilum MH1-52-1 | reverse complement strand
TTCGGGCCGACCTATTCCTCGTCGAGTTCTTCGACGATCTCGTCGGCGTCGACGTCGGCGTCCTCGAGTGCGTCCTCGATATCGCCGAGGTCCTCCTCACCGCCCATGCCGCCCATCATACCGCCCATACCGCCCATCATGCCGCCCATGCCGGCGCCATCGATGATCTCTTGGACGATGACGCGATCGACGTCGATCTGGTCCATGACCTGCTGGAGGATCTGCTGTTTGCCCATCATCCACTGCTGATTGAACTGGAGCTGCGGGCTCTGCTCGATGTACAGCGTCTCCTTCTCGACCGTCTCGGTCTCGAACTCGGGTTCTTCCTCCTCCTCCTCGGACTCGACCTGCACCTCCTCTTCGACCTCGTCCGTCTCGATGTGCATGTCGAGTTCGACGTCGAAGTACATGCTGAGGAGGCCCTGCGCCTTCTCGACGCGATCCTCGACGACGTCGACGATCTCGTACTGGTACTCGATGTCCTCGCCGGCGAGCATGTGGTTGAAGTCGACGCGCGCGCGCCCGCCGATGATCGTCTCGACGTGACCGTGCTGGCCCTCGATGTCGACGTGGGCGCCGGGATAGCGGTCGTCCTCCGGGATCTTGTCGACGCTGACGGTTCGGACCTCGCTCTCGTCGTACTCGCCGAAGGCGTCCTCGGCGGGGACGACGACCGTCCCGGTGTCGCCGACCTCCTTGCCGATGATGTCCTCTTCGACCGGCTCGAAGATGTGGCCCTCGCCGAGCACGAGCGTGCGCGGGGAGAAGTCCTGCTCCTCGGTGTCGATGTCCTCCTCCTCAGCGACTTCTTCGTCGGTCGTGTCGACGAGGTCGCCGCCTTCGACGGTGCGTGCGGTGTACGCGAGCTTGATGAAGCCGCCCGCCTGAAGCCCTTCGGACTCCTCGGCGTCTGCGTCGTCAGCCGTCTCGGTCTCTTGCTGGTCGCTCATACGCACACGGACACCCGTTCGACCCTTAAGAATCACGTTTCTACCGCGCGAGTCAGCGCATCGAGTCGAGGTCGCGGACCACGGCCGCGTCGACCGAGAGCCACGTCGTGAGCCGCGCCTCCTCGCTCGCGTCCTCGGGGTAGCACGTGCAGCGATTCGGGCCGCGATCCCGGCGGACGACGACGGATTCGAGCGCGTAGTCCGGAGCGGGGACGGTCGAGCGCGGCGCGTCACCGGCGGCGGAATCTGCTGACATCCCACTCGGATGTGCTCCGCTATCGGATAAGAATCCTGCTAAGAGGGGTATAGTGTACTCAATACCCGTCCGTACGTCGCCCTCGCATCGATCTCGCGCGCTTCCGGACGTCTTTTCCCCGCGCCCGCCGATCGGTCGTGCATGTACGAGGTCGAGGTGAAGGTGCCCGCCGATCACGGCGACGTCCGCGACGCGCTGGAGTCGGTCGGCGCCGAGGAGGGCGAGACCGTCGAACAGGTCGACACCTACTACGACGCGCCGCATCGCGACTTCGCGGAGACCGACGAGGCGCTCCGCGTGCGTCGCGTCATCGACGGCGACGGCGAGCGCGCGCGCATCACCTACAAGGGTCCGAAGGTCGACAGCGAATCGAAGGCCCGCGAGGAGATCGAGACCGGCGTCGCGGACGGCGAGGACGCCGGCGCGATCTTCGAGGGGGTCGGCTTCACGCCGGCCGCGACGGTCGAGAAGACCCGGACGTACTTCACCTACGACGGCTACACCGTCGTCCTCGACGACGTCGCGGGCCTCGGACAGTTCGTCGAGGTCGAGCGCGAGAGCGAGGACGTCGCGTCGGCCCGCGAGGGGGCCTTCGACGTGCTTCGCCGTCTCGGACTCGATCCCACCGAACAGATCCGGACCTCCTACCTCGGTCTCCTGCTCGACTGAGCCGCGATAACCCGAGCGCATATTCGCGGCCGGTTTCCTTTCCGCAAGTTATAGAACCGCCGGCGGCCAACGGTGGACAATGACCGAGCGGAACATCCGCGTCCAGCCCATCGAGCGCGGGGCCGTCGAGGACGAGGCCGTCGAGATCGTCGAGCGCAAGGGTGTCGGCCACCCCGACTCGATCTGCGACGGCGTCGCCGAACACGTCTCCGAGGCCCTCGCGCAGGCCTACTTGGATCGCGTCGGGAGGGTCCTCCACTACAACACCGACGAGACCCAACTCGTCGCCGGCACCGCCGCGCCCGCCTTCGGCGGCGGCGAAGTGGTCGAACCCATCTACCTCCTCGTGGTGGGACGCGCGACCAAACACTACGTCGACGACGAGGGCGAGGAGTACCACGTCCCCGTCGACTCCATCGCGCTCGAAGCCGCCCGCGAGTACCTCCGCGAGACCCTCCCCGAACTCGACCTCGAAACGGACGTCATCGTCGACGTCAAGCTCGGCGAAGGATCCGGCGACCTGCAGGACGTCTTCAGCGAGGAGGAACAAGCCGTCCCCGAGGCCAACGACACCTCCTTCGGCGTCGGCCACGCCCCGCTCACGGAGACCGAAGAACTCGTGCTCGAAACCGAACGCCACCTCAACGGTCCTTATCACGATGAGAACCTCGCGATCGGGCAGGACGTCAAGGTCATGGGCAAGCGCGAGGGCGACCGCATCGATCTCACGGTCGCCGTCGCCCTCGTCGATCGACACGTCCCCGACATGGACGCCTACCGCGCGGAGATCGAGGCCGTCCGCGAGGAGATCGAGACCCTCGCCACCGACTACACGAACCGCGACGTCACCGTCCACGTCAACACCGCCGACGACTACGAGGAGGGATCCGTCTACCTCACCGTCACCGGCACGAGCGCCGAACAGGGCGACGACGGGTCCGTGGGGCGCGGTAACCGCGCCAACGGTCTGATCACCCCCAACCGCTCGATGAGCATGGAGGCCACCTCCGGGAAGAACCCCGTCAACCACATCGGGAAGATCTACAACCTCCTCTCCACCCAGATCGCCGAGAGCGTCGTGGCCGACGTCGAGGGCATCCGCGACCTCCGCGTTCGACTCCTCAGCCAGATCGGCCGTCCCATCGATCAGCCCCACGTCGCCGACGTCCACGTCGTCACCGAGGAGGGCGTCACCGTCGCGGACATCGAAGCCGACGTCCGCGACGTCGTCGACACCGAACTCGCGAACGTCACCGACATCACCCAGCGCGTCATCGACGGCGAACTCGGCACCTTCTGAACGACCTGTTGCCGCGAGCGCGTTTCGCGCGCGCTGGCAAAACCGCTCCGCTCGGGTTCTCCGACCCACTCGGTCGCGGACCGAGCGCCGTCGCTCCTCGTTTCCGTTCGCCGACCGGTCGAACATTCTCGATGGCGAGCCGAGGTCGTGTGCGGTGAGCGGTCGAGGGTGCGCGACGCTTTAGTGCGCGACGCCCGTTTACGCACGCATGCATCCGCCGGACGCCGACGCCGTGCTCGTCCGCCACGGCGACATCGGCATCAAGAGCCGTTCCGTCCAGACGCGCATGGAGGAGCGACTCGCGGAGAACTTGCGGGCGCAACTCGACGCGCGCGGAATCGACGGGCGCGTCGAACGCGAGTACGGCCGTCTCGTCGTCCACACCGACGAGGCGGAGGCCGCGACGGCCGCCGCGACGGACACCTTCGGCGTCGTGTCGGCGAGTCCCGCGTCCGTCGTCGACGCCTCGCTGGACGCCATCACGGACGCGCTCGCCCGCGCCGCACGCGAGCACTATCACGGCGGGACGTTCGGCGTCGACGCGCGCCGCGCGGGCGAACACGACTTCGGGAGCCACGACATCGGCCGCGAGGGCGGGCAGGCCGTCTGGGAGGCGGTCGAGGACGACTTCGAGCCTGAGGTCGATCTCGACGACCCCGATCTGACCTTCGGCGTGGAGTGTCGCGACGCGCGGGCGTTCGTCTACCTCGAAGAGCGCGACGGTCCGGGCGGGATGCCGCTCGGCACGCAGAGACCCCTCGTCGCGCTCGTCTCGGGGGGCATCGACTCGCCGGTCGCCGCGTGGCTGGCGATGAAGCGCGGCGCGCCCGTCGTTCCGGTCTACCTCGACCTCGGGCCGTTCGGCGGTCCCGACCACGAGGCCCGCGCGGTCGAGACGGTTCGGCACCTCGCGAAGTGGGCGCCCGACGAGGATCTCGACGTTCGGCACGTCCCCGCGGGCGACGCCCTCGAACGCCTCGACGCCGACGTCGGGAACACCCGGATGCTCTCCTTCCGGCGCTTCATGTACCGCGTCGCCGAGCGCGTCGCCGAGGACGTCGGCGCGGTCGGGATCGTCACCGGCGAGGCCATCGGGCAGAAGTCGAGTCAGACGAGCGCGAACATGGCCGCGGTCGCGGGCGCCACGGCCCTCCCCGTCCACCGCCCGCTGCTCTCGTGGGACAAACAGGAGGTCATCGCGAAGGCGCGCGAACTCGGCACGTACCGCGACGCCACCATCGACGTCGGCTGCGATCGGCTCGCGCCCGCCCAGCCCGCGACCGCCGCGAGCGCCGAGCGCGTCGAAGCCGCCGAACCCGCCGACCTCCTCGACTGGGCCGAGGACGCCGCCGACGCGCGCGACGTGATCGAACTCGATCCCGTGGAGGTCGAGGCGTGACCGATCGCGTCGGACTACCGGTCCGACCGGGTCACGTTCGACACGCGAGGTGTCTCACGTGACCGAGGTCTGCATCGTCGCGAAGGACGACGCCGACCTCCCCGGCGACCTCTACGCCTACGAGACCGCGTATCGCGCGCTCGCCACGTACGATGCCGACTACCCGTGGGCGAACGCGCTCGCCGTCGAGACCGTCAGCCTCGGGACCGCCGTCTCGCTCCTCAACGACCTCGACTGGTACCTCGCGCGCGTCGCCCGCGACGCCTTCGTCCGCGACCCCAGCGTCAGCGAGCGCGAGTGGCTCTCCCGGCCGCTCGCGCGCGAACTCCGCGACGGCGAGGGCGACCCGGACGAGCGCGTGAACCGCCTCAAGGTGTACGGCGTCGCGGACGGCCGCCTCGTCGACCCCACGATGGTCCTCCGGGGCGACGCACAAGAAGGCCAGTACGACCGGAGCGAGTACGACGAGAGCGTCGTCGTCCGCGTGACGCGCGAGGAGTTCCATTGACGGCACTCCCGCCGATCCGCGAATGCCCGTTCGCGACGGCGCGTACGAAGAGCTAACTGTCCACCGACACTCCCGTCACACGATGCCCTCCGCGACCGACGTCGACCGATCACCCGAAGCGCGTGCCGTCGCCGAACGCTATCTCCGCCGCGAACGTCCACTCACTGCGCTCGTCGTCGTCCTCGTCGTCGGGATTTTCCTCGCGGCGTACGCTGTATCGTCGCTCCTCCCGGCGATCGCCGTCGCGGTCGTCCTCCTCGTCGCCGCGCGCGCGCCGCTCCTCCAGTCGCGCGGGACGATCCGCCTCCGCACCGACGACGACCCAGAGACCGTCGCCGCCGCGTTCGCGGGCCCGACACCGCCGGTGCTCGCGCTTCAGTGGGGGATCGCAGACAACGCCGTTCCGAGCGACGGCACGGCGACGTACCGCGTCTCGTACCTCTTGGGGCTCCGCTCCGTCGAGATGTCCGTCGAGACGGACGCGGAGCGGACGTCAGACGGTGCGCATCGCGTCGACCTCGCTGTCACCGCGAACGGGAGCGCGTGGGCGACGTACACGGCGATGATCCGTCCGGAGGAGAAGGACGGTGGCACGGCTGTCGAGGTCACGTACGCCGCAGAGCGACGGTTCGGCCTGCGGCGCGTCCCACAGCAACTCGTGGCCGACCGGTACCGCGACGAAGTGCTCGCGGTCCAAGGGTACGACGTCGTCGAGCGTGACGCGCACTTCGGGTTCTGAGACGCCGTCGGCGGTGTCGGGGTGCCCTCTCGCCCCGATCACGCCTTCGGTGTTCGCGCACGCTATCACCGAGCGCTTCGCGCTCGGGCCCGAGCACCCCCGAAGGGGGTGTGACGGGCTTTTGGCCGAGCTTTCACCAGCGAGCGAAGCGAGTGCAGTAAAAGGTCGTCAGTCGAAGACGCCCGCGCTCAGGTAGCGCTCGCCGCTGTCGGGGAAGAGGGTGACGACGAGGGGCTGTTCGTCGTCGCTCGCCTCGTAGGCGTAGCGTTCGGCGACGCGCTGGGCGACGAGGGAGACGGCGCCCGACGATTGGCCGACGAGGACGCCCTGTTCGCGGGCGAGTTCGCGGCATTCGGCTTCGGCGTCGTCGATTTCGACGGTCTCGATGGTGTCGATGAGGTCGACGTCGAGGATGCCGGAGACGAATCCGGGTCCCATCCCCTGAAAGGCGTCCTCGCCGGGTTCTTCGCCGGAGAGGACGGCGTTCCCGGCGGGTTCGACGGCGACGACCTCCACGTCGGGGAACTCCTCGCGGAGGCGGTGGCCGGTGCCGGTGATCGTCCCGCCCGTCCCGACGCCGGCGACGAAGGCGTCGATGTCGCGGCCGTCGACCTGTTCGAGGATCTCCTCGCCCGTGGTGCGATAGTGCGAGCGCGGGTTGGCCTCGTTCTCGAACTGGCGGATCGGGTACGCGTCGGTCTCGTCGGCGATGGCGGCGGCGCGGTCGTTCGCGTCGCTCATCGATCCCTCGACGAGTTCGAGGTCGGCGCCGTAGGCGCGCAGGAGGTTGCGGCGCTCCTGCGACATGTCGGACGGCATGACGATGGTGAGGTCGTAGCCGCGCGCGGCGGCGACGACGGCGAGGCCGATGCCGGTGTTGCCGCTCGTGGCCTCGATGAGGTGATCGCCGGGTTCGATTTCGTCGGCTTCCTCCGCGGCGAGCACCATCTCGCGGGCGGGGCGGTCCTTCGCGGAACCGCCGGGATTGAACGATTCGAGTTTCGCGGCGACGGTCGCGCCCTCGGGCGACGGGAGGCGGAGCAGGGGCGTCCCGATGGCGTCGAGGATGCTGTCGAGCATTACGTCGTGGTATGCGTGAGGGGGTTAAACCGGTGGCGCTCGTCTCCGCGGTTGGGGCAAGTTTCCGCCGGCGGCGCGGGCGTTAAGCCGGTCGAGCGCCTACGGGACGCCATGTCGACGGAGAAACTGGAGACGATGGAACCCAATCCGACGTGGAACGCCGACGCGCACGAGGACACCGTGGCGACGTGGAAACGCGTCGCGGACGACGTGACCGTGAAGGTGTGGGGCGGCGACTGGTGTGGGGACTGCCGCGGCCAACTCCCCGACTTCGCGGCGGCGCTTGAGGCCGCGGGCGTCGAGGACGTCGAGCACTTCCCCGTCGAGCGCGAGGACGGCGAGAAGTACGGGCCGGGAGTCGACGAGTACGATATCGAGCTCATCCCGACCGTCGTCGTCGAGGACGCCGATGGCAACGAGCTCGCGCGCTTCGTCGAGGAGGAGGGCCGACCGATCGCCGTGTGGCTCGCCGAGCGCCTCGACGAACTCGAAGCGTTCGCGTAACGGAGACGAGACTCCCCTATCGTTCTTCACGGCGGGCATCGAGCCTTTGGGCGTCCTGCACGCACCCCTCGACGTCGCTGTCCGCCGTGTCGTCCCGATCGGAAGCGCTCTGGCAAACCGCAACCCGAAGAGTAACCCCTTAGTAGCGCACGTGTACAACACGTAAATGTCGTCCCGTGTGAGCGGGGTGAGCGAAGTCCCGTGGTGTAGTGGCCAATCATAGCGGCCTTTGGTCGTATTCGGTTCCGGCCGATACGGAAGAAAGCCGTTGACGGCGGTTCGAATCCGCCCGGGACTATTCTGCGACGACCGGAGGAGAGGAGCGAATAGCCCGTCGATTCGAGCCCGGAAGGGGAGCGGATTCGAGCCTTCGCGGTTCGAATCCGCCCGGGACGATGACAACGTGATACCCCGTGCGGGGAGGCGCGGGGAACGTTCCTGCGGATGCTCGAATACAGGTGTGAGCGTGAAGGAACGCACTTCGTTGCGGTCAACCCGAGAGGGACGACCAAGGAGTGCGCGTCGTGTGGCGTTTCGACGGTCAAGCCGTTGTGGGTCCGTGAACACTCCTGTCCCGCCTGCGGGTTTGAGGCGGACAGGGACGCGAACGCGGCGTGGAACATCCTTTCTCGCGGCCTCGAAGATGTAGGAGTGGGATACTCCGAAGTAACGCCTGTGGAGACTGCGCTCCCTGTGGACACGCGGGTGTCTGCAAAGCGCGTCGTAGAAACAGGAAGCCCCACCCTCAAGGAGCGAACCGCGTCAGCGGTGAGCGAGTAGGGTGGAGTAGTTCACAAGTGCATGCCGTCGTCACCGGCGTCGACGTGCACGGTATCGACCCCGGCGATTTCTTCGGGGAGGCGTGCTCGTATCGCCTGCACGGTCATCGGCGAGATGCCACAGCCCGAACACGCGCCGCCGAGGGCGAGCCACACTTCGCCGGTCTCGACGTCGACGCCCTCGACGCCGGCGCTCCCGCCGTGCATCGCGATCTGAGGGAAGTTCCGCGAGAGGAAGGCCTGCACGCGCTCGCTGACAGCCGCTTCGTCCCCCCGCTCGGTTTCGGCGTTTTCGGCGCTCATTCTTCGACCTTCGCGCCGCATGCGCATAGCCGTATCGCCGGCGTGAACCGAGTCGATTATGCTGTCCCTGCCGCTCCGTTCGAGCATGAATCCGCTTCGCGACGGCTGGAAGCTCCTTCGAACCGGGTCGGCACTCGTCGGCGTCCTCGCGGTCGCGTTCGTCGTCCTCTCCTACGGGTGGAACGGCGAACCGCCCGCGCTCTCGCTCGAGTAGGCGCGTTCGAGCGTAACCGTTTAGCGCGCGCTCCGCGTTCCGTCTCTCATGCCCGCGCTCTCTTCGATCCCGGATCGACCGCTCACGACCGCGGAGGTCGCCGCGCTCAACGACGCGGACGCCTTCGACCTCGCCGTCCCCGTCGAGCGCGAGGAGGCGGTCCGCGCCGAGGACAACGAGCCGGTGGTCGTCACCGAGTCGCTCGTGCTCGCCGCCGCTGACTGGGTGAAGGGCGTCATTCACGAGGAGGACGGCTGGCGCGTCGTCGAGAACGTCACCGTCGAGGGAGAGGACCGCACCGAGGCGATGCTCACCTGTGAGGCCGCGGTCGAGGACGCACTCAAGCCCGGTGTGCGCGCCGACGCGGACGGCTGACCGCCGGAGCCGAGACGGCCGCTCGGGGGCGTCGTCGCCTGCAAAAGGCTAAAGAGCGAAACCGGCCTCTGTTGACGTAACAATGACAACGCGACACGAACCCCCGCCGGAGGTGAGTCCATGGGTGTCGAGATAAAGGAATCCGCGCTCGCCACCGGCGAACTCGACTCGATGGAGGCGTTCGTCTACGACTATCTCAGCGCCAGCGTCGAGAACGAGGACGACGGCGGTCGGATGCGCTGGTACCCGTGGCACTCCGCGGAGTATCGCTTCAATCATATCTGTAACGTCCGCGAACTCGCGAGCACCATCGCGGAGCGCGAGGGCGCGGACGTCGACGTCGTGCGCGTCGCCGCGCTCTTTCACGATATCGCGAAACTCGACGCCGAACAGGAAGTCCACGCCGAGGAGGGCGCGCGCGTCGCCCGCCAATACCTCGAGACGCACGGCGACTACCCGGCGTCGTTCGTCGATCGGGTCTGTCGGGCCGTCGAGTCCCACTCCGAGACGGACGATCTCGCATTGCTCGACCTCGAGAGCCGCTGTCTCGTCGAGGCGGACATGCTCGATAAGGTGGGCGCGAACGGGATCACGCTGATGTTCCTCCGCATGGGGTACGAGGCCCGCACGCACATGGAGGCCGCGGAGATGGTGACGCGCGTCCTCGAACGCGGTGAGGAGGCCAAAGAGCGCGTCCACAGCGACGCCGCCGAATCCATCGCCCACCAGCGCCTCAAGCGCGTCCGGTGGTTCCGCGAGTGGCTCGAATCGGAGGTCCCCCGGATGGACGCCGAAACGGACGCCGACCCCTAGAGGGCATCGACGAGAAACCACACGCCGAAGACGCAGAGGACGACGGCGCTCGCGTAGCCGACGACGCGTTCGAGGGTGTCGACCGCCTCGCCGGCGACGCGCAGGAGCACCGGGAAGCCGGTGATCCAGACGAGGATCCCGCAGAAGAATCCGAACACGGTGAGGGCGCCGTTCGTCACGCCGAACGCGTACCCGAACGCGGACACGGTCCCCGGATCGAGGAGTGCGACGCCCGCGGTCAGCCACCAGATGACCTGCATCGGGTTCGTGAGCGCCGCGAGGAACGTCTTGCGAAAGCCCGCGCCGGCCTCGGTGTGAGCGGCGCCCTCGCGCGCGCTCTTCGCCGCGCCGTACGCGAAATAGCAGAGCAGGAGACCGCCGATGGCTTTCATCGCGGCCTGAACCGTCGGCGCGCGCCGGAGGAAGGCGACGACCCCCCCATAGGCGAGGACGAAGAAGCAGGCGTCGGCGCTCATCGCGCCGAGACCGGCTCGGAACCCCGCTCGCCACCCGCGCGTCACCGACTCCTGTGCGATGAGGGCGTTCATCGGACCGGGCGGCGCGGCGAGCGAGAGACCGAGCGCCACCCCCGCGACGATCGAGACGAGGTCGGACATACGCACACGCGGACGCGGCACGCGAAAAAGCCGTCGGGATGCCGGAAGCGCACGCGCGAAACGGGCGTGTGCGAGCGCGCGGTCGGCCTACGCCGTCGCGCGCGTCTCGCGTTCGACCCGGATGCTCGCGGCGATGGCCGTCGGCAAGTGGATCTCGTCGCCCTCGACGTGCACCGTCACCATGTCGATGGGCGCGACGGTGACGACGTCGAGTTCGGCGCCGGGTTCGATGCCGCGCTCGGCGAGATACGCGAGGTGCTCGTCGTCGCGATCGCTGACGCGCGCGACCGTCACGGTCTCGCCCTCCTCGATGTCGGCGAGCGCGGCCGTGTCGTCGTCGGCGAGTGGCGCGAGCTCCTCCGTCGGAATCGGGTCGCCGTGGGGGTCGACGCGGGGTTCGCCGAGTGCGTTGGCCACCCGGCGCTCGAACGCCTCGCTGATATGGTGTTCGAGCGCGTCGGCCTCCTCGTGGACCTCGCTCCAGTCGTAGTCGAGGTGTTCGGCGAGATAGGACTCGAGGAGGCGGTGGTGACGCAAGATCTCGAGAGCGACCGTCTCGCCCTCGTCGCTGAGTTCGACGCCCTTGTACTTCTCGCGCTCGACGAGTTCGCGATCCGCGAGCTTCTCGAGCATGCTCGTCACCGTGGGCGGCGTCACGCCGAGGTACTCCGCGAGATCCGACGTCCGGACCGGCGGACCGCCCTCGCGCTGGAGGACGTAGGTCGCCTTCAGGTAGTCTTCCATCACGTCGCTCAGCATCACTACCCCGCATTAGACGCGTCTAAAACTTAGTGTTGCCGTCCGCTCGCGTCAGATCCCCTTGCTCATCAGGTGCGATCGCAGGATGTCGTCGTCCTTGCTCCCCGCGCCCGCGTTCACGAGGACGACGACGTCGTCGGCGTCGAGGTCGCCGCGCTCGGCGAGGGCGTAGGCGGCCGCGACCGGCGAGCCGCTCGACGCGCCGACTTCGAGTCCGGCGTCGGACGCGAGCGACGTCGCGCCCTCCAGAATCTCCGCGTCCGGGGCCGCGACGGCCCCGCCGTCGGTCGCGCGGATCGCGTCGAGCGCGAGCGCGCTTCCCGCCGGATCCGGGATCTCGATGCGCCCGCAGATGGTGTCCGGGTTCTCCCACGGCTCGTGGCCGTCGCGATGCTCCTCGAACGCGCGGACGATCGGCGCGCACCCCTCCGCCTGCGCGGCGTAGAGCTTCGGGAGACCGTCGGTGAGTCCGACCGCGTCGAGTTCGCGCGCGGCCTTGTGGAACGCGTGGAGACCGGCGCCGCGGCCCGTCGGGTAGAGCACGCGGTCCGGCGTCTCCCAGTCGAGCGCCTCGACGATCTCGGCGTACGCCGTCTTCAGGCCTTCGTGGGCGTACGGCGTCGAGAGCGCCTGCACGGGGTGCCAGTCGTCGCGATCGGCGACGGCGTCCGCGAACGCCGACGCCGCGTCACCGATCCGCCCCTCGACGACCGACATGTCGCCGCCGTGAACGTTCACCATCGCCTTGTTGGTGAAGCCCGCGCGCGACGGCACGAACGTGTGACTGTCGAGTCCGGCGCGCCCCGCGTACGCCGCCGCGGACTGGCCGTCGTCGCCCGTCGACGCGAGCGCCACGTCCGTCGCGCCCGCGCGTTTCGCCGCCGTCACCGCCACCGACTGGCCCCGATCGTCGATCGCGCCCGTCGGATTACGCCCCTCGTCCTTCACGTAGACGGCGGCAACGCCGAACTCCGCGGCGAGCGACGGCACCGGGACGAGCGGCGTCCCACCCTCCTCGATCGACACCGCGTCCGGGGGCGCGAACGGGAGGAGTTCGCGATAACGCCACTGCGAGCGCGTCGAACGGTCCGCGAACGTCTCGCGTGCGAGATCGAGCGCGTCGAAATCGTACGTGACGTCGAGCACTCCGTCGCAGGACGGACAGCGCCCCGCGACCTCGCTCGCGTCGAACGTCGCGTCGCAGGCCGTACACCGCACGCCGGCGAGCGCCGGATTCGTCTCCATGCGTGGGACGTGGGCGACGCGGGCGTTAAGCCTCCCCTTCGGGATCGGCGACCGGTGGCTCTTTGCCACTCAGCGCCGACGTGCCGCGTATGACCGACGTCCTCGCGGACAAACGGACCGCGACGCGCTTCCGCGTACTCGTCGAGATCGCGGACCGCCAACCGGCCGTCAGTCAGGGGGAGATCGCTGACGCGGTCGGCGTCACCACGCAGGCCGTCAGCGAGTACATCCGCGACCTCGTCGACGACGGACTCGTGGAGAAGGAGGGCCGCTCGCGCTATCGCGTCACGAAGGAGGGAGTCGATTGGCTCCTCCGCACCGCGGACGACGTCCGGCGGTACGCCGATCGCGTCACGGAGGACGTCCTCGGGAGCGTCCACGAGGACGCCGCCATCGCGCTCGACGACGTCGAATCCGGCGACGCCGTCACGCTCACGATGCGCGACGGCCTCCTCCACGCCGATCCCGACGGCAACGGCTCCGCCTCCGGCGTCGCCACCACCGACGCCGCGGCCGGCGAGGACGTCGGCGTCACCGGCTTCGAGGGCATCATCGACCTCGAACCCGGCCGCGTCACCGTCTACCAGATCCCGCCCGTCCGGACCGGCGGGAGCGGCGCCGTCGACCTCGACGCGCTCCGCGACGCCGCCTCGTCGTCCGATCTCGTCCTCGCCGCCGGCGTCGAGGCCGTCGTCGCCCTCCGGCGGGTCGAACGCCCGCCCGCCGTCACGTTCGCCGTCGGCGAGGTCGCGGCCGCCGCCGCCGGACGCGGACTCGACGTCGTCGTCGTCGCCACCGCCGACACCGTCGGCCGCGTCACCGATCCGCTCCGCGACGCCGACGCTCGCTACGAAGTGGCCGATCTCGGATAGCGATCTCTCTGCGGGCGCGGGGAGAAAGACGAGAACGAGAGACGGAACGACCGAGAGGCTACCCGATGTACCGCAGGTCCTCGTCGCCGCCCGGATTCGGACCCTGTTCCATCTGCTGCATCTGCTCGACGACGTCCTCCATCTCGTCGGCGCGCTCGTCGAGGGCCTCGAAGTCCACGTCGAAGCCGAGGAGGTCCTCGAGCGTTTCGAGGACGACGCGCGCGCTCTTCGGGTCGACGAGGTAGCCCGAGGTCTCGCCCATCAGGCAGGCGGCGTCGAAGCCGCGCCGGCCCCCGAGACCGACGAGCAGCCCCGACGTGCCGACGATACCGCCCGCCGGCTCCTCCGAGCGGAACTCGACGCCGACGTCTTCGAGGGACGCCTTCCGGTCGTCGTTCGCGACCGCGCCGACGACGGCGTGGTCCTCGACGAGTTCGCCCGTCGGAACGCCGCCGAGCGCGTATACCTCCGAGACGCCGACGTCCTCGGCGACGTCGAGGAAGGCGTTCGTGAGCCGGTAGTGCCCGCGATTGTCGGCGGCTTGGTGGTCTCCGGTGAGCACGAGGAGGTCGCGGCCCTCCGTCGTGATCGCGTGGAACGTCGCGTCCGCCAGCGCGGCGACGCCGCCCTCGTCGACCGTGACCTGCGGCGGGAAGGCCTCGGAGAACACCCGCCGGACGAGCGTCCCGTCCCCCTCCTCGATGAGGTGCTCGGCGACGAGCTTCCCGACGTGGCCGACCCCCGGCAGTCCCTCGATGAGGACCGGGTCGTCCAACTCTGTGTCCGCGACGACCTCGATGTCGACTTCGTCCATGCGACCTACTCGCGTGCGCGGCGCTTAAGTTTGCGTCGGTACTCCCCGTACGGATCGCCGGGATCGAACGGCGCGGGCGCGCTGTTCTCGGTTTGCTCGTCGCACTCGGGACAGGTGTCAGAAAGGGTGTAGACGGGACGGTCGTGCGCGCGACAGATTCGGATGTCCGCGTGCACGGTCCTACGCTTCTTCTTCGAGCTGGCGCTCGCGGTGGAACTCGCCCATCCCGCCGTGCGCCTCGACGTCCTCGGTGGCGCGGGCGGCCGCGAATTCGAGTTCGTCCTCCGCCGTCTTGTAGTTCGGCGCCTCGACGCGCACGCGGTACTCGGGCGCGCCGACGTACGTCACTTCGAGGTCGGCCTCCTCGGGGACGTCGTCGTCGCCCTCCGCGGCCCGCAGCGCGGACTTGATGTCGTCGACGCCGTCCGGCGACGGCGATTCGAGGTGGACGTATCCCGTGACGGTGACGTAGGGCACGGAGACGTTCTCGCGCGCTGTGGCGACGATCGACTCGACGTCGTCGTCGTCGAGATCGCAGGGTTCGAGCGCCTCCACGCCGTGGATGGCGGCCTGCTCGAACCCCTCGTAGAGCGATCCGAACTCCGCGACGAGTTCGTTGGCGACCCCGCGGAACTGCTCGTCCGCCATCTCCTCGCCGAAGGCCAGCTCCATCCACTTATCGGCCTTCTGCTCGTTCTTCCACTCCTGAATCTTATCGGAGCGCTGGTGGTCGTTGACGTCCTTGATCGAGAGGTCGATCTGCTGGGAGGACGTATCGACGTCGAGGACCTTCGCGACGACCGTCTGGTCCTCGCGGACGTGGTCCCGGACGTTCTTGATCCAACCGGAGGCGACCTCGCTGATGTGGACCAGCCCGCGCTTGTCGCGGTACTCCTCTAAGTCGACGAAGACGCCGAAGTCCTCGATCTCGTCGACCTTCCCGACGACGAGATCGCCGGTCTCGGGCCAGCCCTCGTACTTCATCGGGCCTCGACGGTCTCCGTGACCTCGCCTTCGAGGTCGGCCTTCCCGCCGGTCGGGCGCGCGAGCGTCGTGCCGCAGACGGCGCACGCGACCGTCGAGGAGGCCTTCTCGAAGACGATCTGTTCGTTCTCACAGTCCGGACACAGAACGCGGAAGAAGTTCCCAGACATGGTTTACTCCTGAAACTCCAGCTTACCCGCGCGCCATCCCTTGCGGAGGTGGGCCTTGCCGCACTCGTTGCAGCGGTATTTGAGGTCGGTCTTCTTCGTCGGCTTGTCGCCACCCGGCACCTTCGAGAACTTACCCGAGTTCCCGATGCGGGAGGTCTGGCGCTTGCGCTGGCGACCCTGAACCTTCGTCATCCCCGAGGTCCGGCCCGATCGGACCTTCTCGACCTCGTGCTCGTGGTGTTCGTTGCAGTGCGGACAGTAGGTGTTGAAGCGTCGTGGCATCTCCATAGCGAATCAGCTCTGTTGTCTCTCGGTTCGACGTCGACGCTTAAAATGGACACGGTTCGCCGCCGACCGGCGCAACACTCTTGTGAACGCGGAGCACGGTCTCCGTCGTGCCCTCCCGCCCCGCGCTCGCCCTCTGCGCCCTCCTGCTCGTCACCGTCCTCGTCGCGCCCGCGGCCGCACGCCCGCCGCCGCGCGACGTCTCCGGGTTCGCCGACTTCGGCGACGGCGGCCAGTACCGACCGTACGACTACCCCGCGACGGGCGTCTCGAACGTCACGCTGACCGTCGCCGTACACGCGAACGGCACGAGCGCGTGGACGGAGGCCGCGACGCTCGACGACCCCGAGGCCGCGCGCGCGTTCCGCGAGAACGCCACGCTGCGCCGCGCCGTCGCCGACGACCGGTTCGGCTACCGCTTCGACCGGCACACCGAACGCCTCCGCTCGCGCGTCGACGGCGACCGCTTCGTCGTCACCTACCGCCTCGACGAAGCCGTCTCCCGTCGCGCCGGCGGCGTCCTCCTCGCCCCCTTCGCGTACTACGGGAACCGGTACGAACCCGGGGACGCCGACGTCACGGTTCGCGCGCCGTCGGGCTACCGCGTCCTCGCCCACCCGGACGCGATGGCCGTCGCGGACGACGGCACGACGCTCCGGTGGAACGCCACGACGGGCGCGGGCGACGCCGGCGTCTCGCCCGGCCTCGTAACGTTCGCGCCCGCGGGCGCGTTACTACTCCACGACGTCCGCGGCGAACTCCCGGTCCTCGCCGTCTACGGTCTCCCGACGCTCGGTCTCGGCGTCGCGTACGCCCTCCTGTTCGGCCTGCCGCTCGGTCTCGTCACGAGCGCCGGGGCCGCACTCGCCGGCCGCCGACGACGCGTCGTTCGCGGCGTCGGCCTCGCTACCGTCCTCCTCGTCGGTCTCGCCACCGTCCTCGGGCACTACCCTGCGACGGGGAGCGTCGTCGGGCGCGCCCTCCACCCCTTCTTCCTCACGCTCGCCGTCCCCGCCGCCCTCGTCGTCGCCGCGATCGGTCTCGCTCTCCACGCCGCGCTCCGGTGGGTCGTCGCCGATCGGTAGTGGCTGTATTTCGCCGCCGACGCCGGTGCGATGGCTTTAATCGGCGCGCCGCGGAAGCGGAGCACATGAAGCGGCTCATCATCCACGGGGACCCCGGCGTGCAAAACGGCGCCGTCATCGAGCGCGACGGCGAGGAGAAGGTGCTCTTCGGCGTGACCCGCAACGGCGACTGGCACGGTCCCGAGCGCGTCCAACTCTGGTGTGTCATGGGTGAGCGCGACGAGCTCGAGGCCTACGCGAAACGCGACTACGTCCCCCACTGGCTCGACGTCGAGACCGTCGACGCCGAGGACGTCACCGTCGTCACCGAATCGAAGACGTCGATGACGATCGAGTAGGCCGCACCTCTTCCGGTCTCCGTCCGCGCAGCGGCGGCGCTCGGACGCGTGCGTCGCTACCGTGTCGTGCTGCGTGTGAGCGAGAGAGCGTCTGTGGGGACTCTAGCGTACGCGCGCCGGAGGCACGTGCTTCACCGATCGGCGGAGCGACCGGGGATTTTCCTCCTCTGCGAGACACTTTGCGTCTCGCCGATCCCACGCTCACTCCGTTCGCGTGGACCGTGTTTTTCGGGGGTGGTTCGCGCAAGCGCGAACCCGACGAGTGAAACGGAGCCTAGTAGACGGAGACGTCGATCTCGACGTCGCGGGACCGGCCTTCGAGGTCGGCGACGACGCGCTCGACGACGCGGCGCCCCTCCTCGACGACGAGTTCGGAGGCCTTCTCGATCACCCAGTCGAGCGAGGCGAACAGCGGGAGGTCGAGGACGCCCTCCGCCGAGTCGGGTTCGTACGTGACGACGAGGCGGACGCGGCAGGCGGGCGCGTCGCCGGCGTCGCCGTCGGTGTCGCGTTCCTCATCGGCGTCGAGCGGCTCGACGACCCACCGGCCGGCCGCGTCGAAATCACGCGACACATCCCAGTCGATGCGCTCGGGCCGTTCGACGTCGGTGACGCGCGTGTGAACGGTGCAGTCGAGTTTCCACCACGCGAAGGTGAGCCGGTAGTCGGTGCCGGGACCGCCGTCGCCGTCCGCGCGGACCGACTGGAGGTGCTTCGAGTAGGCCGCGTAGCCCGGGAAGTCGAGGAGGAAGTCGTACACCTCGGCGGGGGGCGCATAAACGGTCGTCGCGACCTCGACGGTCTTCACACGACGGCGTGGGCGCGCGAGCGGTATAACGCCGGCGGTGACGGCGCCGCGGCTGATGCGGCGTAACGAACCGCGGACTCGCTCCGTCGCACCACGAGTGCCAGTCTACTCGTGGCACCGACCCCGGCGTGTGCGAGGCCGGCAGTACGACGGAACACGGTCCCACGCGGCGTAATCCGTTGCGAACGCGCGTCCGCTCCCCCCCGCCCGCTCGCTTCCTCGCGCTTGGGAGCGGCGCGTACGTGTCGATCGGAGCGAAGGCTATCGGACGTGAGAACGGAGGAACGTCACGGAAAGAGGAGATAGCGGGTGGTAGATTTGAACTACCGATCTCCGGGTTATGAGCCCGGCGGAATCTCCTGGCTATCCCAACCCGCTGATTCTTCGTAACGCCGTCTTGCGGATAAGGCTTGCGAAGCCCGGTGCCGTGTGCGAGTCTCTCCCTCAGAGATCGAGTTCGTCCGCGAACGTCTCCGCGGCCGCGGCGGAGGACTCCGGCCCGCGGGCGGTGACGAGGTCGCCGTCGATCGTCACCGAGACGTCCGCGTCGAGTTCGGCGTCCCAGTTCCCGCCAGCGGCCACGACCTCGTCCTCGACCCAGTAGGGGAGCTTGCGACCGTCCGGCATCCGGTCGTGTTCGTCGACGATGCCCTCCTCCCACGCGTTCGGGAAGCCGGTGACGTCCCGGCCGTCCACGAGGAAGCCCCGGTCTCCGTCGCGGGCGAACCCGAGGATGCCGACGGCGTGACAGACGACGAGGGCCTTCCCGGCGTCGCCCGCGACGTGCTCGCGGAGGAGGCGGCGGGCGTCGCGGTCCTGATTGACGTCCCACTCGGTGCCGTGACCGCCGGGGAAGACCACCGCGTCGTAGTCGGCGGCGTCCACCGCCGCGATCGGCTCGGGATCGTTCAGCCGCTCGTCCGAATCGTCGATCTCGCGGACGCGTTCGGCGGTCTCCTCGCCGACGTTCTCCGGATCCACCGAGCGCTCGTCGACGACCGGCGGACTCCCGGTCGGCGTCGCGACGGTGATCTCGGCGCCGCGCGCGTCGAGCGTCGTAAGCGGCTCGATGCACTCCTCGCCCCAGTATCCCTCTTCGCTGACGACGAATAGGACGGACGTCATGACGGCTCGGTCTTCGAGCGCCGGACGGTTAACCGTGACTCAGCGCGCGACCCTCGCCGCTTGACCGGCGTGCCGGACGGCGCCCGTACTCGATGACTCGCGTTCCGTGACGCACACCGCTTCGGCGGTCGCGCCGGCGCCGACCTCCCCGACGCGACGCTTATATCCCGACGGCGGCGAGTTGTACCCACATGACCGAGCGGGGGAGGATCACGCGGCGCCGGCTCCTCGCGGCGGGGGCGGGAGCGGCCACGCTCCCACTCGCCGGCTGCGCCGGCGGCACCGGGACCGAACGGGAACGGTCGGCGACGTTCACGCTCGGCACGAGCGACTCCTTCGCGGGGCTGAACCCCCTCGCGACCGCCTCGGGATACTCGTGGATCCTCCTGAATCTGGTGTACGAGAGCGGGACCGTCGTCGATCCCGTGACGTTCGACGTCCGCCCCAACGTCTTCACGGACTGGACCGTCGCGGGCGCCGACGGCCCGGACGCCGAACCCGTCGTCTCCGTCTCTGTCCGCGACGGCCTGACGTTCACCGACGGCACGCCGCTCACCGTCGACGACGTCGTCTTCACGTACCGCTACCTCCGCGAGCAGCGCCCGGCCCGCTATCTGCCGGTCGTCTCCACCATCGCCGCCGTCGAGCGCGCGTCCGGCGACTGGGACCTCCGACTCCGCCTCTCCGAGCCGGTCGGGACGTACGCGAGCAGCACGCTCGCGCTCCCGATCCTCCCCGAGCACGTCTGGTCCGGCGTCGACGACTACCGGCGCTATCGCCCGTCGAATCACGGCGGACCCGTCGGTCTCGGACCCGCGACGGTGACGTCGTACGAGCCGGACACGTCCGCGTCGGTCTCCTTTCGCGACCCCGACGAGTACGCCCTCAGCTCCCTCGACTGGCTCCGCGATCGCGATACGCTCGACGCCGGCGGCCCGTTCCTCGACGCGCTCCGCGTGCAGGTGTACGGCTCCGACGCCGCGCTCCAGCGCGCCTTCCTCGACGGCGACGTCGACGCCGTCTTCCGAACGGTCGATTCCTCGTCTGTCTCGGACATCGAGGCCGCCGACGGCGAGACGCTCGTCGAGGGGTCGGCGACCGGCTACGGCTTCTACGGCTTCAACCTCCGGCGACGGCCGCTCGACGACCTCGTCTTCCGGCAGGCGCTGACGTTCGCCTTCGACGACTACCACGACGTCACCGAACTCCACGACGGCTACGTCCGAAAGGGCGACTTCGTCGTCCCGCCGGGGTACACCGCCGTCCGGCCGGAGTCGGGCGCGGACGCAGATATCCTCACGGCGCCGGCGACTGAGGCGTTCGACTACCGCGCGCGCGACGACGGCGGCGCGTTCGACGCCGCGGCCGTCCGGGACTTTCTCACCGGCGGCGAGCCGATCACGGGCGCGGCCGGGACGTACGCCGGCCGCGAGTATCCGGGGAGCCTCACGGGCGTCTGCGCCAGCCGGCGCGGCGCGCGCCACGACTACTCGTTCGGGCCGGTGCGCTCGGACGCGCTCGCGGACGCCGACACCGACGTCGAACTCCGCGTCGACGGCCGGACGATCCCGGACCTGCTCGGCGGGCCGCTCGAGATCCTCATCACGCCCGCGAAGCGCTCGCCCGAGCGCTCGGCGATGACGACGGACTGGATCGAGACGCTCGGTCGCCTCGGGGTCCCCGCGACCCGGACGGTACTGAGCCTCGGCGCGATGACGGACGCCGTCTACGCCCGCGAGGACTTCGACGTCTATCCGATGCGCATCGGCGGGGTCTCGCCGTTCGCGGTCACGACGCTCTACGCGCTCTTTCACAGCGACAACGCGGACGCCGGGAGCGACGACGGCGACGACGACGACGACACGCGCGCGAACAACGCGATGGGCTACGGGCTGTTCGACGACGCGAGCGCCGACGAACTCATCGAGCGCGCGCTCCACGAGACGGACGCCGATCGGCGCAACGCCCTCGCGCGCCGCGCCGTCGAGCGCGTCTACCTCGACGTCCCGGTGATGGTGACGGACTACCCGCGCGAGCGGTGGCCGCTCGACACCGCCTCGTGGACGAACTACGTCCCCGACATCCCCGCGCCCGGCTCGACCAACCTCGCCACCGAACTCCTGCAGCTCAGACCGCGGGGGTGACGGACCGGTGAGGAGCGTCGCCCGCGTCGATTCGGCGAGTCGGTCGCGACCCGCACACCGGGGGTGGCGTGCGTGACGCGCTTCAGCGCGGCCTATCTCGCTCGCCGGCTCGCCGTCGCCTACGCCACCCTACTCGCCGTCATGACCGTCCTCTTCGCTCTGCTCCGCGCGATGCCGGGATCGTTCGTGAGCGCGATGACGACGCCGGGGATGACCGCCGCGCAGGTCGCGCGCGTCCGGGCCGCATGGGGCGTCGACGACCCGCTCTGGATGCGCTATCTCCGCTTCCTCTACAACTACCAGACGGGCCACTTCGGCTGGTCGCCGACGATGCACGCGCCCGTCGCGGCCGTCCTCGCCCGACGCCTCCCGCGCACGCTCGTGCTCTTCGGCGCGGCGTTCCTCTGCTGTTACGCCGTCGGCCCGCTCGCCGGCATGCTCCTCGGCTGGTACCGCGACGCCCGCCCCACCCCGCTCGCGCTCGCCGTCTCGCTCCTCGTCTACGCGACGCCCGTCTTCTGGGTTGCGTGGCTGCTCGTCTGGCTCTTCGACGACGCGCTGGAGTGGCTCCCCGGCCGGCACATGGTGACGCAGTTCCCGTCGTTCGCCGCGACGCCGCTCGCCGTCGCCGCCGACTTCCTGCGCCACCTCGCGCTCCCCCTGCTCTCCGTCGTCCTCGTCGGGTGGGTCGGCGCGATGCTGCTCGTCCGCCCCGCGATGCGCGACGCCGCGCGCGCCGACTACGTCCACCTCGCGCGGGCGAAGGGTCTCCCCGAGCGCACCGTCCTGTTCAAGCACGCCGGGCGCAACGCGCTCGTCCCCGTGACGGCGAGCGCCGCGATCGCCCTCGCATTCCTCGTCGACGGCGCCGTCGTCACCGAGACCGTGTTCTCGTGGCCGGGCATGGGGCGACTGATCGTCACCGCGGTGCTGAACCGCGACTACCCGCTCGCGCAGGCCGCGTTCTTCCTCATCGCCGTCCTCGTCGTCGCGTCACGCCTCTGTCTGGACGTCGCGTACACCTACCTCGATCCGCGGATCGACTTCGGAGGGGGCGAGCGATGACGGAGCGAGACGCCCGCTCGCCGCCTCACTCCGGTTCGGCCTCGTCGCGTCCCGACTCGCCGTCACACCGAGACTCGTCGCACTCGGCCTCGTCGCGTCCCGACTCGCCGTCACACCGAGACTCGTCGCGTGCGTCGCGTGCCAGCCGTCACCGCCGCTTCCAACGCGTGCTGGGGCGCGTTCGCTCGAATCGCCTCGGACTCGTCGGCTGCGGTCTGCTCTGCGTCGCCGCGCTCTGGGCGCTCGTCCCCGGCGTCTTCGCGCCCCACGACCCCGGGTGGGTGGCGTACGTCGCGCGGGCGACGGCCGCCTCACGCTCGCCCAGTCGCGCTCCCTCCCGCATCCGCCGGCGTTCGGCGATCCCTTCTTCGCGCCGCTCGGCACCACCGCGTCGGGCCACGGCGTCCTCACCGAACTCGTCTACGGCGCGCGGACCGCGCTCCTCGTCGGCGTCGCCGCCGCGCTCCTCGCCTCGCTCGTCGGCGTCCCGCTCGGCCTCCTCAGCGGCTACCACGGCGGGACGTGGCTCGACGAGACGATCCAGCGTGTCGTGGACGTGCTCTACGGCGTCCCGTTCCTCCCGTTCGTCGTCGTCCTCGTCGCCGTGCGTGGCGCCTCGACGACGAACGTCGTCCTCGCCATCGCCGCGACGTCGTGGCTGAACAACTGCGTCGTCGTCCGGGGCGCGACGCTGTCGCTGACCCAGCGCGCCTACGTCGACGCGGCGCGCGCCGCCGGCCTGCGCCCCCGGCGCATCGTCGCCAGACACGTCCTCCCCGACGTCCTCCCGCTCGCGGCCGTCTTCCTCGCGCAGGACGCCGCGACGGCGATCCTCGCGCGCGCCACCCTCGCGTACCTCGGACTCGCGGACGACGCGACGCGCTCGTGGGGGTCGATGCTCCAAGCCGTGCAGGCGACCGGCCACGTCTTCGACGCGCCGTGGTGGCTCCTCCCGCCCGGCGTCGCCATCGCGCTCCTCGTCGCCGCCTTCTACTTCGTCGGGCACGCCGTCGAAGACGTCACGGAGGTTGAGTGATGCTCCTCGAACTCGACTCCCTCTCGGCCCGCTATCGCACGCCCGACGGCGACGTCCACGCCCTCGACGACGTCTCGCTCACCGTCGAGCGCGGCGAGACGTACGGCCTGCTCGGCGAATCCGGATCGGGGAAGACCACGCTCGCCGAGGCGCTCGTCGGCCTGCTCGACGACGCGGGCGCGGTCACCGGCGGCCACGCGTGGCTCGACGCCGTCCCGCCCGCGTGGACGACGGCCGACGGCACGCCGCGCGCGGACGTCGTCGCCGACGACGCGTACCCGGTACGCGACGACGGGCTAGTCGATCTCCTCGCGCTCCCCGAGACCGCACTGCGGAGCCTTCGGTGGGCCGAGATCGCGCTCGTCCCGCAGCGCGCGATGGGCGCGCTCAACCCCGCGTACACCGTCGGCGAGCAGATCGCCGAGGCCGTCCGGCGCCACGAACCCGAGATCGGGCGCTCGCGAGCGGCCGAGCGCGCCCGCGACGCCCTCGATCGCGTCGGCGTCGGAACCGCGCGCGCCGACGACCACCCGCACGATCTCTCGGGCGGCGAGCGCCAGCGCGCCGTGCTCGCGATGGCGCTGGCGTGCGATCCCGCGCTCGTCGTCGTCGACGAACCGACGACGGGACTCGACGCCATCACGCGCGACCGCGTGCTCTCCGACCTCGCGGCGATCGACGCGGCCGTCCTCTTCGTCAGTCACGACCTCGCGTCGATCGCCGAGACCTGCGATCGCCTCGCCGTCCTCTACGGCGGCCGGCTGATGGAGACCGGCCCGACCGAGACCGTACTCGGCGATCCCGCGAACCCCTACACCCTCGGTCTGCGCGAGTCGTTCGCGTCCGTCGCCGCCCACGCCGACCGCCCCGTCGCGATCCCCGGGTCGTCGCCGCCGCTCGTCGATCCCGCCCCCGGCTGTCGCTTCCGCGCGCGCTGTCCGTTCGCGACCGACGCGTGCGCGACGCGCCACCCGCCGACGTACGACGTCGCGGCCGCCGAGCGCGACGGGACCCTCGATCCGACGACCGCGCGCG
>NZ_BATA01000039.1 GCF_000474235.1 Halarchaeum acidiphilum MH1-52-1 | reverse complement strand
CCCCCGGTATCGCCGGTCGACCACCCATTCTCCGCCGTTTTTCGCCCGAACAGTTATAGTGATTGGTGGATAGCCGTGCGTATGATTCGACAGCCCTCCACACGCGAGTTGCTCGCGCGATCGCGGCCGATCGCCGGCGTGCTCGCCTGCTGGTTCGTCGTCACCCTCATCGGTGGATTCGGCCTTCGGAACGTCGGATACGGACGACCCGGCTCCCTCCTCTTCACGCTCAGTCGGCTCGTGACCGAGGCCGCGGCCGGGTTCGCGATCGCAACGATCGTCCTCTACGTTCTCTGGCAGGGTCTCGCCCTCGGTCGAGACGTGCACGACGAGTAGGTGCTCTGATCGCCCGCCGGCTTCTTTGCCCGGCACCCACAACACCCACGCATGGCAAACGACGACCCGTTCGCGGACATCCCGGGCATCGAAGAGGACCTCGCGCGCGCCGAAGAACAGCTCTCGGTGCGCGTCGAGCGCCGCACGTACAACAAACCCGTCACCATCGTCGAGGGATTCGACGAGGACGCCACCGACCTGCAGGACATCGCGACGAAACTGAAGAAGAAACTCGGCGCGGGCGGCACCGTGAGCGACGGCACCATCGAGATTCAGGGCGACCACGTCGATCGCGTGCCCGGCATTCTCGAAGAGATGGGGTTCCAAGTGGAATAGGTCGGGCCGAGCGTCAGCGAGCGCCGATCCGAACACACGAGCGACGGCGCGACGGCATCGTCGCGTCGCTCCCGCGCCGAACGCTTTTCTCCGCGCCGCGCCTCCGGGCACATATGGCCCTCCGCGACTCCCTCGACTACCGAAGCGCCGCGTACGCGCTGATCGTCGTCGCCGGCATCGGATCCTACACGTTCGGCTCGGCACCGCTCCCCGAAGCGCTCTCCTACGTTCCGCTCGTCCTCGTCGCTCTCACGGGGATCCTCGTCCCCGTCCGCGATCGGATCCCCGAGCACGACCGCCTGCTCACCGTCGGACTCGGTATCGTCGGCGTCTACGGTCTCGTCGCGGAGGGTGTCTCGGTCATCGACGCGCTCTTCGCGCTCGCGGGCGTCGCCGCCGTCGTCTCCCTCGTCTACGAGCGGGTCACGGGGCGTTCGACGCGGATCGCGTGAGATCGTCGTCACCGATTCCCCCGCTCGCCTGACGGGACCCGCCCGCTTTTGGGTGTGCACGCGAAACGCGGGAGTATGTCTTGGATCGACGAGCGGGCGGCGGACCTCGACGCCGACGAGTTCGGCTTCGACGTCGTTCCGGCGAGCGACCAGTCCTTCGAGAACGCGCTCGCGAAGGCCCGCGACGGCGTGCGTCTCACCGTCGACGACGGTATCGAACTCATCACGACCGGCACCGATGTCGACGGGATCGACTCGCGGCGTAAGGAACTCGTCCTCGAGGCTGCGGACCGCCGTCGCGCCGCGGTCGTCGGCGACGAGGTGACGTTCATCGCGAACGTCAACAACAACGTCACGACGGCGTGCAACACCGGCTGTCTCTTCTGCAACTTCAAGGACACCGCCCACCAGTTCGAGACCGACTACCAGCAGGAGCACGGCGGGTTCACGAAGACGCCCGCGGAATCCCGCGAGATCGTGGGCGACGCCGTCGAGCGCGGCGTCTACGAGGTGACGTCCGTCTCGGGGCTTCACCCCGCGCTCGGGTTGAACGAGGAGCATCGCGAACTCCTCGATCCCGACGATCCCGAACTGAACTACGAACCCCCCGAAGCGTACGAGACGGACCCGACGACGTATCGCGAGCAGATCGCCGCGATGGCCGACACCGGGGCGCACGTCCACTCGATGACGCCCGAGGAGGTCGATCACGCCCAGCGCGGCGCCGACTGGGGCTACGAGCGCGTCTACCGCGAGCTCGCGGACGTCGGACTGAAGACGGTGCCGGGGACCGCGGCGGAGATCCTCGTCGACGAAGTACGGGATATCATCTGCCCGGGGAAGATCAGCACTGAAGAGTGGGTGGCGTCGATGGAGGCCGCCGCGGACGTCGGACTGCCGATGACGGCGACGATGATGTACGGGCACGTCGAGAACGAGGCCCACCGCGTGGAGCACCTGAAGGTCCTGCGCGATCTGCAGGACCGGACGGGCAACATCACGGAGTTCGTCCCGCTCTCCTTCATCCATCAGGAGACGCCGCTCCACGAGCACGGCGTCGTCGAATCGGGCGCCTCGAAGGCCGAGGACGAACTGCTGATCGCCGTCGCGCGCCTCTTCCTCGACAACGTCGAGCACATCCAGTCCTCGTGGGTGAAGTACGGCGACGAGTTCGGCCTCAAGCTCCTCAACTGCGGCGCGGACGACTTCATGGGCACCATCCTCTCCGAGGAGATCACGAAGCGCGCGGGCGGCGAGTACGGCGAGTTCCGCTCCTTCCGCGACTACGTCGAGATGCTCTCGGCCATCGGCCGCCCGCCCGTCGAGCGCACCACCGACTACACCGAACGCCGTCGCATCGACACCGACGCGGCCGTCTTCGGTCCCGAACTCGGGCCGCGGGCGGACGGCACGCCGCTCCTCGAGTAGGACCGTTGTAGCGGGACGGATGATGGTCGGTCATGACGCGCGCGGCGATGGGGCGCGGCGCTCGCCGTTCTGCTTCCCGTCACGCCGCGTCTCGGCGCGCCTCACCACCGCTCTCGGCGGCGCGTTCCCCGTCATCGATTTCCTCATCGACCACCACCGCCTCCGCGGGGGCGAGCGTCGCGTCGGACGTGCCGAAAGTGGTACAAGCGAGACGTCGCGCGACGCCGTCGTTCTTCCAGTCAGCGACAATCACTCAGTGCTCGACGCCTACGCATCCCCGTCAACGTCAACCCGCGGACCTGAGTCGTGGCGCTGGACGCCGCCGTTCCAGCGCGGGGGGGGTAACCCGCCGCTCGTGGCGTGGATTTATTGTAAGCAGCTAACACAGATGGCACATGAGCGCAAAGAACTATCTCGACCTCAACCATTCGGAAGGCTACTTCGACGTCGAGGATTATCGGCTCTACTACCGGAGATTCGGGCGCGGTGACGATGTCATCCTCACGCTACATGGCGGTCCGGGTATGCCCCACGACTACTTGCTCCCGCTCGCGCGGCACGGCAGTGCGGAACGATCGGTGTACCTCTACGATCAGTTTGGTGTCGGCGTGTCGGATGGCCCCGCACCGGGGGACTTCGATCGCTACACCGTTGATCACTACTGCGACGAGGTCGACGCTGTTAGAGACGCGATCGGCGTCGACACGATCACGGTCTATGGACAGTCCTGGGGCGGCATGCTCGCTCAGGAGTACGCGCTTCGGTACCCAGAATGTGTCGAGCGCCTCATCTTGGCGAACACAATGCCCGACACACAGTCTGGCTATGAGTCGATGCGCCGCGTCCTCGATGAACTGCCCGAATCGGATCGGGAACGTATCGAGGAGTTCGAACGGACCCGTCGATTCGACGCCCCGTCCTACGAGGCGGCTCTCGACGGGGCGTACCGTGCCCACGTCTGCCGAATGGACCCCTATCCGAGACCAGTCGCTGATACGTTCGAGCGCATCAATATGGACGCCTACGGAATCATGTGGGGACCGAACGAGTACGTGCTGCTGGATGAGGCGCGACTCGCGGACTGGGACGTCCGGCAGGAGATCGGAGGTATCGAGGCGCCGACGCTGATCTTAACAGGGACACACGATGAGATCAGTCCAATCGTTGCGCAGGTTCTGGCGGAGCGGATTCCCGACTCGAAACTCGTCGAGTTCTCCGAGAGTAGCCATATGCCGTTCTGGGAAGAACCGGACGCGCACTACAACGCCGTCGAAAGCTTCCTGGACGAGAGATAGCGACGTTTGCAATATTCTCCCGGGATTTTAGTGACCAAAACCTATTTAATCTCACGATATAGAAGTGTGTGAGAAGATGTCACTCACAGCACTCGATCTGATAGTCCTCTGGGGACCGCCCGTTGTCATAATCCTGTTCGCGATCGGCTACTACATGTGGTGGGGGAAAGAGAACGAGGAATCACGGAAGCCAACATGTGGGGGTGAGGCGTAATGGTCGCCCTCTCGACGGTCACGTTCGTGCTCTACATGGGGGCAGTGTTTCTCATCGGTGTCTACGGCTACTACGGTACGGAGACCTTCGAGGACTTCGCTCTCGGAGGTCGCGGGATGAAACACTGGGTCGTCGGTCTCAGCGCGCAGGCCTCCGACATGAGCATGTGGCTGCTCGTCGGGCTCCCCGCCACGGCGTTCGTCACCGGTCTCCCTGCGATCTGGATCGGTATCGGTATCATCGTCGGGACGGCATTCAACTGGTACGTCCTCTCGAAGCGCCTCCGGCGATACAGCGGCCTGCTCGGTTCGATTACCATCCTTGACTTCCTCGAAGAACGCGTTCGGGACAACTACGGAGTCATCAAGTTCGTCGGATCGATCAGTCTCGTCATCTTCTACAGCATCGCGACCGCCGGCGAGTTCATTGGGTCCGGAAAGGTCAGTAACGCCGTCTTCGGTTTCGACTTCTTCACTGGGACCCTCATCGGCGCCGGCTTGGTTCTCGTCTACACCCTCGTCGGAGGCTACCTCGCTGTCTCTTACACAGACGTTCTGCAGTCGATTGTAATGCTTGCCGCCGTCCTCATCCTCCCTCTTATCGGGTTCATCGGAATCGGAAGCGTTTCAGCCGGGCTCGCGGCCCTCCACTCGGCGAACGGCGCTGCCGTGTCCCTCTTCGGTTCCCAGTCCGGTCTATTCGCGGTCGTCGGCTTCCTCTCCGGAACGCTCGGCATCGGTCTTGGATACCCAGGGCAGCCACACATACTCGTCCGGTACATGAGCATCGACGATCACCGAAACCTCCGCCGGTCTTCCCTACTCGGGATGGTCTGGGTAGTCTTCGCTGTCTACGGATCCATATTCCTCGGCTGGGCGGCCGGCGCGTATCTCGGCGACATCTCCAACACGGACCAGATCATGCCCCTCCTATCAATGCAACTGCTCCCCAACTGGCTCGTCGGCGTGCTTATCGCCGGGGCCTTCGCCGGCATGATGAGCACGAGCGACTCCAAGTTCCTCGTCGCCACGAACGCGGTTGCCTACAACCTCTACAAGCGCTTCGTCGACGAGGACGCGAGCGACCGCACAATCACGCTCGTCTCGCGCGGCGCGCTCGTTGTCATCATCGCCGCCGCGGTCTGGATGGCAAGTCCCTCCGGCCACGTCTTCAACGTCATCCTCGGCGGTTGGGGTGGCATCGGCGCATCCTTCGGCCCCCTTATCATTGCCGCACTCTACTGGAAGCGCCTCACCAAACTTGGTGCGTACGCTGGGATGATCGTCGGGATGGGCACCGTCGCCTTCTGGCTTGCCCTTGACGTCAGTAGCTTCTACGCGCTCGTTCCCGCGTTCATCTTCTCCTCGGTCGCAATCGTCGTCGTGAGCCTCCTCGATGACGAACCCCCGGAGGACGTACAGGACGAGTTCGAAAACGCGATGGATACCTCCGGGCTGCGGGTTGAGGACGGTCACACCGGCCAGACCGATGTTGAGGTGGATTAAATCGCAGGAGAACGCGGCCGCTTAGTGCCCCTTGTCGTGCGGGGCGACCTGCGTGCCGTAGTATTCGGCGTGGTCGGTGTAGTCGATGAAGCGCGGGGCGTCCGGATCGAACGGCCGTTCGAGGGCCTCGAAGGCCTTCTTCTTGTCCCAGCCCTGAAGCTTGCCGACCGCCTTGCGCGAGTCGAGGTCGCGGTGTTCGAGGGCGTGCTCGGCCGTCTCCCACGCCTTCATCCCCTGTTCGGTGCGGACGATGACTGAGGAATGGCCGTCCGCGGATCCGACGGAGCCGACGGTGATGTCGGAGGTCATGCCGGTGAAGTCCGCGCACTCGTCACACCCCTTGAGGGTGGCGTCGTGGAACTCGCCGACGTCCTCGGCGATGATCTGCTCGCCCTCGGTGTCGTAGACGCGCATCTCGCCCTCGATGACGTCGAGCTTGCCGATGTCCTCGGGGTAGATGTCGCGCTTCTCCGCGAGCTGCTCCCCGATGAGGCGCTCGTAGTTGAAGTTCTTCGTGCACATCAGGGAGATGCGGTACTCCACGGCCTCGATGAGTTCGTTCTGGGCGCCCTTGCGCCAGTCGAAGTCCTGCAGCGCGCGAATGCCCTCGATCTCGCAGGGCGTGCCGACGATGGCGAGGTTCAGGTCCTCGAAGTCCTTCTCGGGGAGCTTATGCTCCCACTGATCGAGGTCGAGGTTCCCGAGCGCCATCGTCTGGTTGTAGAACGACCCGGCGTTCTCGACGAGGTCCTCGTGGCTCGTCGCGAGGAAGGACTCGGCCTTCCACGGGTCCTCCTCGGACTCGGTGGCGACGAGCGCGCCGTCGATCTCGCCCTCCTCGAGGAGCGAGGAGAGGACGGCGGTGACGACGCCGCCGTCCTGCGCCTCGTCGTGCCAGTCGTCCCGGACCTGCGCCGTGAACTCCGTGATGGGGTCGCCGGCGCCGCTGACGTTGTCCTCGCCGCCGGTGATCTTCCACTGGCGCTCGTAGCGCATCCCGCCGCGCGGGCAGAAGTCCCAACACATCGAACAGCCCGTACACATCTTGACGAGCTCTGGCTTGCCGTCGTCGCCGACGCCGATGGAGTCGGAGGGACAGGCGGCGACGCAGGTCCCGCACTCGATACAGCGGTCGGCGTCGATGACCGCCTCGTCAAGCTCCATGAACCACGTCTTATCGTCGGGCGTCTCGATGTCGTTCATCTCCGAGCGGATGGAGTAGCTCGGCGTGTCGAGGTCGACGCCCTCGGGGACGCCGACGCGCTTATCGGGTTCGGCGCCCGGCGAGTCGACGTCTTGGCTCTTGCCGGAGGACGGCTCGGTGAACTCCACGTCGCCGAGCTGGCCGTTCTCGTCGACGTTCACCGCGCCCGCGCCGTCCGCGCGGACCTCCTTGCTCGACGTACCGCACCCGCAGTCGTCACCGCAGGAGCCGGAGCCGGAGCCGGATTCCTCGTTCGAGCGACCCGTCTCGGGGACGCCCGGCCGGGGGCGCTCAGTCACCGTGCGCCACCCCCGTGGAGACGGGACCCTCCGCACGCTGCATCACGGTGCGCAGGCGGTCGTTGTCCACGCGGCGCGTCCACTCGTAGAAGCGCTCGCCTTCCGTCCGCTCCTCGGTGTAGACGGCGAACAGCTCCCCGAGCGCGTCGGTGACGCTGCCGGCGGGGACGGCCGTCTCCACCCAGTCGATGAAGGCGTTGTCGGCGCCGAGGCTCCCGCCGAGACCGAAGTCCATGCCCTCGACGATATCGTCCTCGCTGTTGTCCGCGGTTTCGAGCTTGACCGTCTCGCCGCGGAAGCCGACGTCCGCGATCTGGGGCTGCGCGCAGGAGGCCGAGCACCCGGACATGTGCATCCGGACGACGTCGAGGTCGTCCGGCGTGTCGATCCGCTCGTCGAGCTGGCGCGCCCACTGCTTCGTGCGGGCCTTCGTCTCGATGATCGCGTACTTGCAGTACTCGGTGCCCGTACACGCGACGGCGCCGCGCGAGAACGGGCCGGGATCGGGCTGGTAGTCCTGCGCGAACTCCTCGTTCACGAGGTCCTCGACGTTCTCCTCGGGGACGTGCGTGATGAGGAAGTTCTGGTCGGTGGCGAGCCGAACGGTGGAGTCCTCCGTGCCGTACTTCTTCGCGGCGCGGGCGGCCTGCGTGAACTCGTCGCCGCCGATGCGGCCCGAGATGACGTTGAATCCGACGTACTTCAGGCCATCTTCCTTCTGATCGTGGACGCCGACGTGGTCGCCGACGTAGCCCTCGGTGAGGTCGACGCCGCACGTCGGAAGCTCGACGTCGCAGCGCTCGCGGAGCGCCCGCTCGAAGTTCTCCGGGCCCATCTGCTGGACGAGGTAGCGCATCCGGCAGACGCCGCGGTTGTGCCGGTCGCCGAGTTCCTTGAACGTCTGTGCGGCGGCGCGGCAGAACTCCACGGCGTCCTCCGGGCGGACGAAGACGTCGAGATCGGAGGCCATCCGCGGGCCGTCCGAGAGACCGCCGCCGACGCGGAGGTGGAAGCCGTACGTGTAGCCGGCGTCGTCGCCGTCGAGCTTCTTCTTCGCGGGGACGAGCCCGACGTCGTTGATCTGGGACTGCGCGCAGTCGTGCTTGCAGCCCGTGATCGTCATCTTGAACTTCCGCGGGAGGTTCCCGAACTCGCGGTTCCCGGTGAAGTAGTCGGAGACGGCGTCGATGACGGGCTGGGCGTCGAAGCACTCGTGGTCGTCGAGACCCGCCGCGGGACAGCCCAGAACGTTGCGCGCGGAGTCACCGCAGCCCTGAATGGTGGTGAGACCGACCTCGTCGTACTTGTCCCAGATCTCGGTGACGTCCTCGACGCGGATCCAGTGCATCTGGATGTCCTGTCGCGTCGTGATGTCGAGGTAGGCGTCGCCCCAGTAGTCGTCGTTGACCTCCTCGTACTCCTCCTCGGGCTGGACCGCGTACTCCTCTGCGACTTCGCCGATGACCTCGGCCTGCTCGGGGGTGAGGTGGCCGCCGGGCACCTTCGTCCGCATCATGAAATACCCCTCCTGCTTCTGGGTGTACGTCCCGGCCCACTTGAGGCGCTCCCACTCGCCGTCGCCCGCGCGCTCCTCGATCGCCTCGAAGTCGAGCTCCTCCTCCGCGTACTCGCGAAGGTCCTCGACGACGTCGAGGGGATGCTTCTCCTGTTTCCACTGTTCAGTCGTGTTCAGACTCACTGTTTTCATCCTGTACGCGCGCGACCCTCTTTCTGCGTATGCCCGCAAGCAGTGCCACCACTCCCGGCTATCCCGACATACTGCCGGCATCAGCGACGCCGTGATTTCCCGAGAAGCGCACACAGTCGCGATGGGCCGGATCCGTGCGGCCGAATCGGTTCACACCCCGACTCGTAGGTACTTGCAATACTTGCCGCGGGCTACGTGCCGGCGCGGACCGTTCGATAGCGCTCGCCGGCGTCGTCCGGGGCGTCGAGAGCGGCCAGCACGCGCTCGGACAGCCACTCCTCGTTCAGATAACGTTCGTACGTCGGGAGGCGCTCCGCGAGCGGGACGCCCGCGTGCTCGGCGACCTCCTCCAGTTCGCGCAGCGCCGGCCACGCGTACTCGGGGTTCACGTGGTCGTCCGTAACGGGTGAGACGCCCCCCAAGTCGTCGATCCCGCAGTCCACGACGTCGCGGGCGTCCATGAGATTCGGCGGCACCTGCACGGACACGCTCTCCGGGAGGACCGCGCGCGCCATCGCGACGACGCGGCGCATCGTCGCCGTCGAGGGCGACCCCTCGTGCCAGCGCTCGTTGTCCGAGACGGGCTGGACGATCACCTCCTGCACGTGCCCGTAGCGCCGATCCAGTTCGCGGATCGCGAGCAGGCTCTCCGCCCGATCGCGCCACGTCTCGCCGATCCCGACGAGGATGCCGGTCGTGAAGGGAATCCCGTGCTTCCCCGCGTTCGCGATCGTGTTCAGCCGCTGGCCCGGCACCTTCGAGCGCGGCCCGCCGTGGGCCTGTACCTCCGCCGTCGTCTCCAACATGACGCCCAGCGAGGCGTTCACGTCCGCGACCGCGGCCATCTCCTCGTACGTCTGATCGCCCGGATTGCTGTGGGGGAGCAATCCCTCGTCGAGGGCGATCTCGCAGGCCTCGCGGAGGTAGTCGTGGATCGACTCGTGGCCCAGTTCGTCGAGTTCGGCGTGGATCTCCGCGTAGCGGTCGTCCGGGTCGTCGCCGAACGTGAACAGCGCCTCCGTACAGCCCGCGTTCGCACCCTGCCGGCACGTCTCGCGGATCTCCTCGCGCGTCAGCAGCGACGCCTGCCCGGGCGGGTCGTAGTACGTACAGTACGTGCACGTGTAGCGGCACGCCGTCGTCAGCGGAAGGAAGACGTTCCGCGCGAACGACAGTTCGTCGGCCGCCGCGACGTCGGCGGGTCGGACCGCGAGCGCCCGCTCCACGTCGCGCTCGTCGACCGTCACGTCGACGTCGTACGCCTCGATGCCCGGGAACACGCCCACCGCTACTTCGTCCGTCCCGAAAAGGATTGCTACGGCGACAGTGCGTGCCTACTCGCTCGGGTAGTACGCGCGATTGCGCAGGACGAACGTCCCGTAGCCGACGGCGACGCCGGCCACGACGACGAGAACGAACGACCACAGCGTCCCGTCCACGAAGATCACCGCCGCCAGCAGCCCGGAGACGGCGAACGAGCCGATGGCCGCGAAGACGATCTCGGCGGCGAGTCGCAGTCGGCCCCGCTCGCGGAGGGCGTCCGTGTCCACACCCCGTCCGAGGATCGTGTACGCGTCCGCCAGCGGGAGGATCACCGTCACCGCCACGGCGATCGAGACCGGTGCGCCGAACGCCGTCGGTGCGCCGAGTGCCGCCAACCCGAGGTTCGCCGCGGCGCCGACGACGGCCGCGAGTCCGAGCAGCGCGACGACGGTCCCGGCCGCCCGCCACAGTCGTGCGTCCATCGCTCGGCGCGTCGCCCGCGACCGCCTTACCGCTTCCGGGTGACGCTCGTCCGACCCCCGTCGGTCGCGAGCGCGACGCCCGCGTCCCGGAGCCAGCCCGGCGTCCGCCCCTCCCCGCGCAGCAGGACGTCCGCGAGGTCCGCGCGCTCGTCCACGTCGAGTGCGAGGCGCGTCGCGTCGAACTCCCGGATCGAACAGCCCGCCGCCGCGGCGTTCCGCAGGTGATCGCGATACGACGCGCCGTGGTAGTCCACGCCGAAGTCGTCGTCGCGGACGACGAGCGCGTTCGTCCCGCCGCCGAGACCGGGCGCGAGCACGACGTCGCCGGACGCCGCGAAGAGGGCGCGGAGCGCGCGCGGCGTCGCCAGCGCGAGGTCCGCCATCACGACCGCCGTGTCCGGGTCGAGGCGCGCGTTCACGGCGTCGCTCAGCGGCCGGTCGTCCACCGCGACCGGCGCATCGATGTCGACGTCCCCCGTCGCGACCACGAGCGGGTCGCCGCCCGCCGCGCGCACCGCGTCGAGCACGTCGCCGAGCATCACCGCTGCGAGTTCGCGCCGCTCGTCGGGCGCGAACAGCGACGAGAGACGCGTCTTCGGATCGGTCGCGTCGAACGGAATGAGCGTCCGCATCGCCACCCGCTATCCGTCGGAGCGTGAAGTACCTCGGGGACGAGCGATTCGAGACGCCTTCGGCGCCTCGTCATCACGAGAGGGCTTCGCTCTCGCGGACGACCCCGAGGCACTCGCCCGATTCCGCCTGTAGAAAGGCGTGCGGATCTAGCCGAGCCGATCGTAGGTGTCGCGCTGATTCAGGTACCACCAGACGATCCCCGCGAGGACGACGAGCACCACGACGACGACACCGCCGATGAGCGCCCAGTGTTTCGTCCGCTGAGAGGACGACGCGGCGTTCGCCTTCGATTTCGATTGGGTCGCCAGCGAGACGGCGTTATCGAAGTTGCCGGCGTCGTACGCGGACTTCGCGTTGTCGAGGAGATCGCGCGCGTCGCCGACGCTCGCGCCCGCCGATGAGGCGTCGTCGATGGCCGCCGCGGCCGAATCGATGGCGTCACGCGCCCGCTGGCTGTCCTGCGTGTACGGCCGCACGCCGTCCCACGACTCGATCGTCGCGGACGAACCGCCCCGCTGGGCCTGCGTGAACGTCGCGTACGTGACCGTCTGCGCCGGATCGTAGCTCCACTGCTCGACCCGCGGCGTCGTCCCGGTCAGATCGACGGTCACCTTCGTGACGCCGGAGGTGGCGTTGAGGTGGTAGTCGAACGACTGGCCGTTCAACACCCGCTTGTCGACCTGCGCGCCGGTGTTGTCGTAGGTCGTCACGACCCACGAGACGTCCGTCAGCTCCGTCTCGCCGCGGAGCGTCCACTCGTTGTACTGGCCGTCGAAGGGGTCCGTGAACGTGAACTGCGTCTGTTGTTTCGCGCCGACCTGTGCGCTCTGCGGGACGTCACCGCTCACGTCGACGGCGGCCGCGGTACCGGCGACCGCCGCGAGCAGCAGGAGGGCCGCGATCGCGACGCTAAAACAGCGGCTCGAGTTCATCGTCATCGTCTTCGACGAGCTCCTGTAAGTTCTGTTCGCTCTCCTCTTCGATCTCCCCGATGTTCTCCTGCGCCTCGATGGCCACCTGCTGGAGTTCCTTGATCCGCGGGACGTTCGTCACGCCGCTGAGGAGGACGACGGCCGCGACCTTGTTCGAGGATTCGACGGGGTAGTCGCCCCCGCGGACCTCCATCGATCCCGTCTGCTCTTCGAGCCACTTGCGCCCGCGCTCGATCCCCTTCCGATTGAGGAACTTCGAGGGACCCGCGGTCACGAGGAGCGCGCGCTCGGACCCATCGATCTCGCAGGGGAGCGTGAGACGCCCGAGCGCGGCCTTCCGGACGAGCGACGTGATGCGGTTCGTCGTGTTCGCGGAGTCGAGCGCGCTCTCTCCGTTCGAGCCGGTGAAGCGCGAGAGGATGCCGCCGCTCTGCTTCTCGTCGGCGACGCTCTCGGCGGCGTACCCGATCGTGGAGACGCCGCCGCCCGCGAGCGTGTTGATGATCTCGGAGGAGTCGACGACGCTCTCGGCCACCTCGCCGCCCTGCTCGACCTCGCCCGCGCCGAAGAGGATCCCGAATCGCGTGACGATCTCGTCGTTGATCTGCTCGTAGCCGCCCTGCATCGACTCGCCCGTCTTGCGCCACGCGTCGTTGTCGAAGACGAGGAGGTTGTCCACCTCGCGGACGAGCGTCTGGAAGGAACGCGCGGCGTTCAGCGTGTAGATCCCGCCCTCATCGCTGGCCGGGAGGACGCCCAGCCCGTAGACCGGCTCGGTGTAGATGCGCTTGAGGTAGCTCGCGAGCACGGGCGACCCACCGGAGCCGGTACCGCCCCCGAGACCCGTGATGATGAGGAAGGCATCGATCTCGTGGACCGGGATGCCGTCGATGGCGCCCTGAATCTCGTCGATGTCCTCCTCGGCGATCTCGGCGCCGAGTTCGTTGTCCGCGCCGACGCCGTGGCCCTTCACCCGCGATTGGCCGATGAGCACCCGGTTCTCCTCCGGGACGTGCTCCAATCCCATCAGGTCGGCCTTCGCCGTGTTGACCGCCACCGCCGCCCGGACGACGTTACTCCCCGCTTGCTCGTCGTGTTCGAGGAACGCATCGAGTATCTTTCCGCCGGCCTGTCCGAAGCCGATCATTGCGAGTTTCATGCTGGTGGCTGTTGATGGTGGTGAGTGCGATCAGACGGATAAGTGTTGGTGTGACACCTGTCCGACCGACCGCGATACGTAACGATTACGGCGGTTTCACCGTCTGACTCGCGATCGGGGGCGACGCGCGCGGCGACGCCGCGTCCCCTCCCCGCCCCTCCGCGGTCGCATTCCAGTTGTGCAAGGTGAAAGCCCACGATTGAAGCCGTGAGAGGGGGTCAAGCGTCGCCGCGTCGCTCGCGGAGGTACTCGGTGAGGCGGGTCAGCCCGCTCGGATCGCGCCCGAACGCCGTCACGTCGTTCTCCGGCACCGTGTTGTCGAAGCGCAGCGATCGGTACTGGTCGCTCCCGAACGGCACGAACGGGAGCGGGTCGGCGAGCGACATCCCGACCTTCGCCAGCGCCATCGGCACCGAGAGCACCGTCAGAGATCGGCCCTTCGCCCGGTAGACGGCCGTCGCGACGTCCGCGAGCGTCAGCACCTCCGGCCCGCCCACCTCGTACGTCTCGCCGTCGTGCGCGGCGTCGAGCGAGTCGGCGAGCGGTCCGACGAGATCGCCCACCCAGAGCGGCTGGAAGCGCGTCCCCCCGCCGCCGGGGAGCGCCGTCACGTACGGCGTCGTCAGCGTCTCCGTGAACGAGACGAACTCGCCACCGTCGCCGAACACGACGGACGGCCGGAAGATCGTCCACGCGAGATCGGACGCCCGAACGACCCGCTCGGCCTGCCCCTTCGAGCGGACGTACGCCGTCTCGCCCTCGGGGTCCGCACCGAGCGCCGACAGCTGGACGAGCTTGCGGACGCCGCGCTCCTCGGCCGCGCGGACGACGTTCCGCGTGCCCTCCAAGTGGACCTCGAAGTGCGTCTCGTCGCCCCCCTTCGGCTCGAACAGCGGCGAGAGCGCGACGAGATTGACCACGGCGTCCTGCCCCTCGAACGCCCCCTCGATGGAGTCGTAGGCCGTGACGTCCCCCATCGCCGTCGCGACGCTCTCCGGGAGGTCACCGCCGTCGCCGTCCGGTGACCGCGAGAGCGCCGTCACGTCGTGACCGCGCGCGTCGAGTTCGCGACAGAGATGCGTCCCGATGAATCCCGTCCCGCCCGTCACGAGGACCTGCATGCCGAGCGATTCAGCCGGAACGGCCCTAAAGCTAGCCCCCGGATCGCCACCGCTAAACCGAGCCGTCGGAAACGACGCGTATGCTCGTCACGCTCGAAGGAATCGACGGGAGCGGCAAGACGACCGCGTGGGGGGCGCTCCGAGAGACGCGCGACGACGGCTACACGTTCACCCGCGAGCCGACGGACTCGTGGTACGGCGAGGCCGTCCTGCGCTCCGTGCGCGACGACGACGCCGACCCGCTCGCCGAAGCGTTCCTCTACACCGCCGACCACGCCGCCCACCTCTCGCGGACGGTCCGCCCCGCCTTGGAGCGCGGCGACGTCGTCGTCTCCGATCGCTACTCGGACTCGCGATACGCCTATCAGGCGTCGCCCTCGACGGCGTGCTCGACGACCCCCTCGACTACGTGCGCCGCGTCCACGAACCGTGGACCCGTCCGCCCGACTGCACGCTCTACTTCGATATCGATCCCGAGATCGCCGCCGAACGGGCTGGCGCGACGAACAAGTTCGAACAGGCCGCGTTCCTCGAACGCGTCCGCGAGAACTACGAGGAACTGATCGCCGCGGAACCCGAACGCTTCGTCCGCATCGACGCCGAACAGCCGCTCGACGACGTCCGCGAGCGCGTCGAGGCGGTGCTCGACGAACGCGTCGACTAGAGCCGATCCGTCTGCGCGTTCCCCGCCGCGCGGTCGCGGAGGTCCTGCACGTCCGGTCGGTAGTCGTAGCCCGGAATGATCCCCTCGAACCACGTGCCCTCGACGTAGTTCACGACCGCGAGCGCGTCGTCCGCGGCGTTCCCCGGTCGCGCGTCGATCGTCGCCTCGAAGACGACTTCGCCGTCCGTGCGCTCGACGCTCGGGTCGTCGATCACGTCGGCGCGCGTGACGTTCGTCGCGTCCGCCAACCGGAGTTCGAGCGTCTCGAACCAGCCGTCCTCGACGACCGCGGCGACGTCGTCGTGCTCGGTGACGGCCGCCGACAGCGTCGGCACGCGCACCGTCACCGTCACCGCCCCGTCCTCGACCGACGCCCGCGCCTCCCAGTCGTTCGCCGTCGGCTCGTACCCCGCACCCGGGCCCGCGCTCTCGAATTTCGCGTGGGCCTCGAAGGCGCCCTGAATGTCTCGTTCGCTCATACGCGTGTACAGGCCCGCGACGGAAATGGGCGTTGCGCTCCGCACCGGTGCCCGTAAGTGGGTGCGCGCCGACGGACGAGACGAGCGCGGCGATGGCGTCCGCCCACCACAACCGCCGGACACGCCGGCTGATGACGCCTTCTCACCGACAGCCATGTCCACCGGTACACTCACCTCCGGGACGCTCCTCTCCCGGCTCGAAGTCGTCGCACTGATCGCCCTCGGCGGATTCGCCGGCGCGAACTGCCGCCACATCGCCGGACTCCTCCTCCCCGGTCTCGGCGGGACGCTCCTCGCGAACGTCTGTGGCGCCTTCCTCCTCGGGTTCGTCCTCTACGAGTCCATCTACGCCGGCTCGCTCTCGCCCGAGACGCGCCTCGCCGTCTCCACGGGGTTCCTCTCCTCGTTCACGACGTACAGCACGTTCGCCGTCCAGAGCGCGCAGTCCGAACCGCTCGTCCTCGTCGGCAACGTCGTCGCGAACTACGCGCTCGGCTTCGCCGCCGTCCTCGCCGGCCGCGCGCTCGCCCGCCGCGTCGCGGGAGGTGTGTCCGCGTGAACCCCGCCCTCAACGATCCCGCGTACCTCGTCGGCATCGGCGGGACCGTCGGCGCGCTCCTGCGCACCCTCGTCGGCGAACTCGTCGACGTCGAGTCGTACCCCGCGAGCACACTCGCCGTCAACGTCCTCGGGAGCTTCGCCCTCGCCGCGATCACCTTCGCCGGCGTCGGCGGTGACGCCTCGCTCCTCCTCGGCACCGGCGTCTGCGGATCGTTCACCACCTTCTCCTCGTTCGCCGTCGAGACCGTCCGCCTCTGGGAGACCGGCGAGCGCGCCCGCGCCGCCCTCAACGCGGCCGTCAACCTCGTCGCGCCGGTATCGCCATCGGGATCGCGTGGCTCCTCCTCGGCTGATCACTCCTCCCCGCCCACCCGCACGACGAGGACCGGCAGATCGGACTGGCGCACCACCTTCTCAGTCACGCTCCCCAACAGGAAGCGCTCGACGCCGCTGCGCCCGTGCGTCCCCATCACGATCGCGTCGCAGTCCTCCCCCGCGGCCGTCTCGAGGATGATCTCGTGCGGGACGCCCTCCGCGACGATCGTCTCGACCTCGACGCCCGCCGCCTCGCCGCGCTCCGCGACCGCCTCGACCGCGTCCTCCCCCTCAGATCGCAGCTCGCTCTGGAGCGCCGCCCACTTCGACTCCGGGAGCGTGCTGTAGTCGCGCGTGTCCACCGCGTACAGCGCGACGACCGTCGCGCCCGTCAAGTCGGCGAGCTCCATCGCCTCGTCCACCGCCTCCTCGCTCTCCGGACTCCCGTCCGTCGGCACCAGTATCCGGTCGTACATGCGTCGGGCTTCGACGGCCGCGTACAAGAACGTGGTCCCCGCGCGCTCGACGGGAGACGACGCGCAAGCCGTCGCTACGGGGACGAACGCGGCGGCGAGCGACGGCGGCGACTGCACGCAGAAACGCGAGAGGAGGTCGCCGAAATGCGAGAGATGGGATTCGAACTCACGTCGCGGACACTCCGAAGTTCGAATCCCACGGCCTCGACGCGTCGCTCACGGTCGTTCGCGACAGCATGCGAGAGATGGGATTCGAACCAACGCAAGACGATCACTCTCTCCGCTCGCGCTGCGACTCGCTGGGCCGCGAATCCCACGGCCTCGATGCGTCGCTCACAGTCGTTCGCGACAGCATGCGAGAGATGGGATTCGAACCCATGTACCCCTACGGGAGCGGGTCTTAAGCCCGCCGCCTTTGGCCGCTCGGCCACTCTCGCGAGTGGCGCTTCGCGCCGGCGTCGCAAACCGCTTTCGCTCGCGCGCTACCAGTCGACGGAGATCGTGCCGTCCCCCTCCGGGTCGGGCGCGACCTCCTCGTTCGTCCGCCGATCGACGACGTGGATGACGCCGCGGTCCTTCTTCGCCGGACAGGCCTCCGCGGCCGCGACGTTGTGCGCGAGGTCGTCCTCGCCGAAGAAGTACGTCTGCGGGCGCGCCATCCCCGACGTGATGTCCATCTCCCAGTTGTCGGAGACGGCCGCGCACTTCCCCGCGCCGAAGCACTTGTTCGCCTCGAAGAGCACCTTGTACGGCGCCTCATCGACGGGCGGGGCGTCCGCCTCGCCGACGCGCGCCGGATCGATCGGATCGTCGGCATCGCTCATATTCGCGTGTGAGGTCCGCGGGCGTTTGATCCTTCGCTCTAGACGCCGAGTCCGGAGTAGTCGATGTCGCGCGTGTCGCCGTTCATCGAGACGGACTCGAGCGTGACGTCCGTCATCGGCTCGTCGTTCCGATCCGTGGGGACGTTTCCGATCGTCTCGACGACGTCCATCCCGTCGATCACGTTCCCGAAGACCGCGTGGCGGTCGTCGAGGTGCGGTTGGGCGTCGAGGGTGATGAAGAACTGCGAGCCGTTCGTGTTCGGCCCGGAGTTCGCCATCGAGACCGTCCCCGCGTCGTCGTGGCGGAGGTCCTCGTGGAACTCGTCGTCGAACTGGTAGCCCGGGCCACCACGCCCCGTGCCGGTGCGGTCGCCCGTCTGGATCATGAAGTCGCTGATGATGCGGTGGAACGGCACGTCGTCGTAGTAGGCCTCGTTCTCGACGACCTCGCCCGTCTCGGGGTCCTCCCACGCGATCTTCCCGTTCGAGAGACCGACGAAGTTCGCGACCGTCGTCGGCACCTTCTCCGGATAGAGTTCGATCTCGATGTCCCCCTCGCTCGTGTGCAGCGTCGCCGTCAACTCGCTCATACGCGGAAGTCGGCACAAGAACGGAAAACGCCACCGGTGCGGGGCGCGACGATCGCGATCCCCGTTCCGCTCGCCGCGTCACCGTTCGCCCGTCCGGTCGCGTGTTCGGTCGACCTGCAAGGCCGACCTACGCCTCGAACGCTCGCAGGTCCGCGAGCGCCTCCGCGGCCGCGCCCGTCTCGATCGCGTCCCGCGCGACGTCGAGTCCGTCCGCGATGTCCGCGACGTCCTCGGCCGCGTAGAGGCGCAACGCGGCGTTGAGCGCGACGGCGTCCGCGAAGCCGTCCGTCCGCTCCCCCGTCAGCACGTCCTCGGTGATCGCCGCGGAGTCCGCCGCGACGTCCGCGACTTCGAGGTCCGCGTCCTCCATCGCCATCCCGTAGTCGTCCGTCTCGATCGTGAAATCGTCGAGGGCGTCGCCGTCCCACTCCGCGACCGTCGTCGACCCCGGCCGGACGTCGTCGTACCCCTCAAGGCCCTGAAAGAGGAGGACGCGCGAGAAGTCGGCCGTCTCGCTCGCCGCGACGGTGTCCGTGAGCTTCTTCGCGAACGAGAGGTGGTAGAAGCTCCCGAGGTGGACGTCGGCGTCCGCGGGGTTCGCGAGCGTCTCCACGGTGTTGAGGAACGTCCGGACGCCCATCTGCTCGCGTCGGTCGAGCAGGCCGTGCACGCCCGGATTGAAGCCCGGTTGGTAGTAGAAGCCGAAGCCGACGGCGTCCGTCATCGCCGCGGATTCCGCGGGCGTGAGGTCGGTCGCGACGCCGAGTTCGTCGAGAACGTGCTTGTACGCGACGCCCTCGCCCGACGGCACGCGGTCGCCAGAGTGGACGACGACGTGCGTCCCCGCGCTCGCCGCGACGAGGCCCGCGGCGACGCCGAGCAGTGCCGTCCGGCCCTTCCCGTCGTAGTTCGCGCCGCAATCCACGGGATCGCAGTCGGGCGCGACCGACGCCACGGACTCGCGCGCCATGACGTCGCGGTACGCCGCGAGCTCCGTCGGCGTGTTCTTCTTCCAGCGGTTCGCCAGCCAGAACGCCCCGAGCGTCGTCGGGTCGGGATCGCCTCGCAGGACGCGCTCGAACGCCTCCGTCGCCTGCTCCCGATCCATGTCCTCGGCGGACTTCGGGCCGGAGCCGACCACCTCGCTCATCAGTCGCTTCAGCGGCCACTCGCCCGTCGCGTCTCCTGTCGCCATGACCGACAGATAGGGCGCCGCGGCCGTAAACGCTCCCCTCCCGATCGGTCTCAGGCCGGCCCGATATCGATGTGGCGCAGCCACCCGTTCCAGAAGAGGAACGCCGCGCCGAGGTAGCCGACGGCGAAGACGACGTTCGCCACCAGCGGGTGACCAGCCCCGTTGAGATAGTAGTGCGCGAGACCCGGCCCGACGACGCCGGCGACGGCCAGCGCGGCCAACGCCCGCCGCGAATACGTATCGCCCATGCGTCCGCTTGGGCGCCGCGAGGGTCAACGATTCGGTTCCGTGGCGGGGCGGAGAAGTGTGGTGAATCGAAGGCGGCTACCCGGAACTCTTGCAGGAGCGTGCGGTCGTATTGGTGTGTCGACAGGTCCCGGGGGACGATCAGTACGTCTCGACGGCCAGCGCCTCCACGTCCAAGAAGTCCGAATCGATCAGCGACCACCACCGGCGTGGCTGACCGATCCAAGAGCCGTCCACGCACTCGACGACGTTCGCGACGCCATATCCATCCGGAAGCGCTACGACGTCAGAAGAGTGCGCGAACGGACGCGAAGCGAGTTCCGCGCTGAGGCGACGAATCCGAAGAGCACCGTGAGTCCCCTACGACTCTCAGCAGCCGGGAATAATGCGCAAGATATCACAGACGGCGTCGGGTCGTCAGGAAAACGAGTGGGCCAGTGCGGATTTGAACCGCAAGCCTCCACCTTATCAGAGTGGCGCTCTACCTAGTTGAGCTACTAGCCCGCGTCCATCTCTTCGTTGCCGCGTGGTATGGTTAAGAGTTTCCTTTCGCCGGAACCGAGGGACGCGTTGCCACGCCCTCGGGCGATCCGCTCAGTTCGTCCTGCGATCGTCCTCGCCGTCGAACTCGACGTCGTACGCGTCGTCGCCGAGGTCGACGGTGTCGTCGCCATCGGAACCGCCCGCACCGCTCGGTCCGAAGCCGTCGCCGGCCATCGACCCCATCCCGCGACCGTCGTCGTCGCCGGGGAAGCCGAAGGTGTAGACGTTGCCGGTGGCGAAGCCGCCCGTCCAGTCGTCCATCTTCGGGACGACGTAGCGGGACTTGACGACGCCCCGAACGAGGCGGCGCGTCGGCGGGAAGACGAGGACGAACCCGACGAGGTCCGTGACGAATCCGGGCGTGAGGAGGAACGCGCCGGCGGCGATGAGGAGGCCGCCGTCGACGAGTTCGTCCGTCGGCGGCTCGCCGCGCGCGAGCGAGCGCTGGATGCGCCGCAGGGTGTGTCGGCCCTCGGCGCGCACGGCCAGCGTCCCGAGGAGACCGGTGAGCACGACGAGGGCGACGATGAGCCGCCAGTCGAGGAACGCGCTCGACGCGACGAGGAGGAGCGCGTCCGCGAGCGGGATGAGCAGCAGTCCCGCGATGAGGCGCTTTGCCATCTCTGCTCGGACTAGAGCCGCTCGCGCGTTATGGGCTTTTCGAGGCTTCGCGTCGTCGCGCCGTGACGCGCCGAACCTCGCGTGCCGCCGTCTCCGAAGCGCTTTCCCGCGCTCCGCGCGACCCACGCGTATGGACGAGTCCGCGGAACGGACGAAGGTCGAGTGGCGCCCGTGGGGACCGGCGGCGTTCGCCGAGGCCGAGGAGGCCGATAAACCCGTACTGCTCTCGCTGGTCGCGCCGTGGTCAGCGCGCTGTCGCGAGATGGATCGGGGCGCGTACGCGGTGCCGACCGTCGCCGCGAACGTCAACGAGGAGTTCGTGCCCGTCCGCGCGGACGCCGATCGACACCCGCGCGTCCGCGAGCGCTACAACATGGGCGGCTTCCCCTCGACGGTGTTCCTCACGCCGTCCGGCGATCTCATCGCGGGCGCGACGTACCTCGACGCGTCGAACGTTCGCGGCGTCCTCGACCGCGTCCGCGAGACGTGGGAGGAGAAGGGCGAGGAGGCGGGTCGCGTCCCCCGCGCGCTCCGGGGGCAGGACCCGCCCGCGGGTCCCGTCACGGACGACATCGAGGCGCTCGTCGCCGGCCAGCTCGGCGAGCAGTACGACGAGCGCTTCGGCGGGTGGGCGACGAACGAGAAGTTCCCCCTCCCGCGGACGATCGAGTTCGCGCTGAAGCGCGAGCGCCAGCAGGCCCTCCGCACGCTGGAGGCCATCGATCGGAATCTCGCGGACGACTACGACGGCGGCTTCTATCGCTTCGCGCACGCCCGCGACTGGAGCGACCCGCAGCGCGAGAAGCTACTGGAGACGAACGCCGGACTCCTGCGCGCGTTCGCGAACGCCTACCTCTACACCGGGAGGGAGACGTACGAGGGACCGGCGTCGAACGCCGTCGACTACCTCACCTCGACCCTCTGGACGGGCGACGCCTTCGGCGGGAGCCAGCACCCCGGCGACTACTTCGATCGGCCGGCCTCGGAACGCGCCGACGAGGACGAACCCGGGATCGATGCGACGGCCTACGCGGGCAAGAACGCCCGCGCCGCGGACGCGCTCCTCACGTACTACGCGTACACGGACGACGAGGCGGCGCGCCGCTACGCCGAGCGAACCCTCGATTACCTCGCGGAGACCCTCGTCGACGACGGCGTCGTCTCGCGCTTCGACGACCCGGACGCCCCGACCGGCATCCTCACCGACCACGCGGCGCTCACGGTGGCGTTCGCCCGCGGCGCCCAGACCGTCGATTCGGACTACCTCGACGTCGCCGTGGCCGTCGCCGATCACGCCGTCGAAACGCTGCAGGACGGCGCGTTCCGCGACGGCCCCGCTGAGTCCGTCGGCCTGCTCGACAAACCGCTCCACCCGATCGACGACAACGCGACGATGGCGCACGGACTCCTCGACCTCGCCGAACTCACCGACGACGACGCGTATCGTCGGGCCGCGCGGGACGCCGTCGGCGCGTTCGCGGACGCGGCCGACCGGATGGGCGTGCAGGTCGCGGACTACGCTGCGGCCGCATCGCGCCTCGTCACGCGCCCGCTCACGGTCCGCGTCGGCGACGGCATCGGCTCCGACCTCCACCGCGCCGCGCTCCGCGTCGCCGACCACGAGAAGGTCGTCGTCCCGGACGCCGCGGGCGTCGAGACCGGCGCCGCGTTCGTTCTCGTCGGCGGCGACCTCCACGGACCCGCGACCGGTCCCGAGGAACTGACGGCGCTCGTCGCCGAGCACGCCTGACGCCGCGTCCGCCGACGCGCCGCGACCCAATCGACGGCGCGCGTCCCTGTCGGCCCCGCCCTCACTCGCTCGACTCGCGGACTTCGGCGCGGAGATCGCCGAATTCGGCGACGCGCTCTGCGTGGGCGTTGTGCTGGTGGATGGACTCATCGTTCGACTGACGCATCGTGACGACCGTGTCGTCCGCGAGGTCGTCGTAGGCGCCGACGACGTCCTCCGCCATCGCGCGCACGCAGTCCTCGACGAACCGGGCGTTCGCGTGCGCCGCGTACGTCATGTGATCCTCGTCCGGGCGCTTCGCGAAGTTGTAGATCCGCGCGCTCATCGCGTCCCGCGCGATCTCCGCGAGATCCATCAGATTCACACCCGGCGCCCCCGCGGTCTCGACGGTCAGCGTCGCGTGCCCGCGCTGGGAGTGCCCCGCCTGCGGCACCTCGCGGAGGAACTCCGTCACGTCGTCCTCGTCCACGCCGAGGGCCGCGAGTTTCTCCTCCGCCCGCGCGGACATCATCTGCTGGCTGCACGGACAGACCGTCATCCCCGTGACGCGCGCGCCGACCTCCTCGCGCGTCTCCGCGCCCTCTCGCGCCGTCGCGGACGCGACGATGTCCACCGTCCCCTGCGTCGGGCGCTCGCTCGCCGGCGTCTCCTCCTGCATCATGTACGTCGCCTCCATCGAGACGACCGCCCGCGAGGTGTAGTCGTGTTTCGCGAGCAGGCGATCCGCCGCCTCCCCGCAGACGTCCTCGACCCGATAGGCCGGCTCCTCGACGGCGGTCTCCAGCGTCTCGTCGATGACCGCCATGTTCCGGCTCATGTCGATGCCCTTGCGCTCTCTCGGGAGGTCGACGTACACCTCGAACTCCGCGGTCAACACGATCGGTCGCTCACCGCTGCGATCAAGCGTCACGAGCTTCTCGACGCCCGTCACACCGACGTGACTCAGCCCGACCGAGACGTCCGGCTGCGTGGCCTGCACGTCCGGTAGCTGTCGATCCTTCGCCATGCCGGACGTTCACGCGACGCTCGGTTAGCGTTTGTCCTCTCGGACGCTTCGCCGTTCGCCTTTCCGCGGCG
>NZ_BATA01000040.1 GCF_000474235.1 Halarchaeum acidiphilum MH1-52-1 | reverse complement strand
CGGCCCGCCGTTCGTCCGTTTTTCGACCGGCGAGCCGTGCGTCAGGCGATGTCGCGCGAGGTGTCGATGCCGACGCGTTCGCCGAGGTCGAGCTTGATCGTCTCATCGAGCGCGCGTCCGCCGCGGAACTTCGGGACGGCGAGGGTGTTCTCGACGTCGTTCCCGGTGATGGTCGTCCGCAGGCGGAACGCGACGTCCGCGAAGTGGATCGTCGCGTCGCGTAGCTCGGGAACGTGCTCTCCGCGGAGACCGTGGAGGACGGCGACGCTTCCCGTGTTGTGCATGTGGTTCTGCAGTTCGGAGAGGAAGGTCTCGTAGCGGGGGCGGTCGGTGCGTTCGAGCGCGTCGATCGGGTCAACGATGAGCGTTTCGCCCTCGCCGAGATTCCGGAAGAGCCGCCGGCCGTCGTCGAGCGGTGCGTCGTTCGATAGGTAGCGGACGTCGGGTCCGTTCGACGGGACGACGGCGCGTTCGAACACGTCGCGGACGGCGTCCTCGGTCCGGTCGGCGGTCAAGTAGAGGGTGTTGCGTGGTTCGGCGAACTCGTGGAGGAGAAGCTCCCCCTGACTCGCGGGCGGCGACTCGTAGACGAGGAGGCTGCCGGCCGGGAGCCCGCCATCGAGCTTCCGGTCGAGGACGTCGATGCCCGTGGGGAGCCGATCCGCCATAGTGTGTTAGTACGGCGGAGAGCGTTGTTAAGGGTTCGGACCGAGCGTATTCGCGAGGGCGTCGTAGGCGGCGTCCACGTCGGCGTCGTCGAACGGTCTCGACGAGGGGGGAATCGGAACGGTGGGCGCCGCGACGGCGCGCTCGATCCCCCGCACGTCCCCCGCGGTGGCGACGACGGCGCACCCGACGACGGGCGTGCCGAGCGCGCGGGCGAGCGCCGCGCTCTTCAGGCCGTTCCGGACGGCGTCGCGCTCGGCCGTGGTGACGACGACGCAGGCGTCCGCGGCCGCGAGCGCCGCGCCGACGTCCGCGGCCGCCCCGGCGGCCGTGTCGACGAGCACCGGGCGATCCGCGGGGAGCGCGTCGAGGTAATCGTCGGGCGCGACGTCGCCGCCAGCGAGCACGTCCACGCCGGGGAGCGCGGGCGCGGGTTCGGCGCTGGCGTCGAGAGTCGTGCCGGCGGCGACGTCGGCGACGCCGTACTCGCCCGGCGTGTCGGCGTAGAGGTGGCAGTTCGGCATTCCGCGATCGGCGTCGACGACGAGCGGACGGCGTCGTCGGCGGACGTAGGCGGCGGCGAGACGGAGCGCGGTCGTCGTCTTCCCGACGCCGCCCTTTCCGCCCGCGATGGCAAGCATGGCCACGGGTGGCGTCCCCATCCGAGAAGAAGGTTCGGGAGGTTCAAGGCGCCCGCGCGCGGGAGTAGTGACGATGCGCCACGACCACCTGCTCACCGCGAAACAGCTCTCGCGGGCGGACATCGAGGCGGTCTTAGCGCGCGCGCGGGAGTTCGCGGACGACCCCGCCGCGCACGCGGACCGACATCCGGGGGCGCTGCTCGCGCTCTGCTTCTTCGAGCCGAGCACGCGCACGAAGATGAGCTTCGAGACGGCGGCGAAACGCCTCGGCGGCGACGTCATCGACATGGGCGCCGTCGAGGACTCGTCGGTGAAGAAGGGCGAGTCGCTCGCGGACACCGTCCGCGTCGTCGAGGGGTACGCGGACGCGATCGCCCTCCGGCATCCGAGTCAGGGCGCGGCGCGCATGGCGAGCGAGTTCGTCGACGTCCCGCTCGTGAACGCGGGCGACGGCGCGGGCCACCACCCGAGCCAGACGCTCCTCGATCTCCACACGATCGCCGAGAACGCGGGTCTCGACGACCTCACCATCGGCGTCATGGGCGATCTGAAGTACGGGCGGACGGTCCACTCGCTCGCGCACGCCCTCACGAACTTCGACGTCCGGCAGCATTTCATCAGCCCGGAGAGCCTTCGGCTCCCGCGCTCCGTCCGCTACGACCTCCACGAGGCCGGCGCGAACGTCCGCGAGCACGAGGAACTGGAGGCGGTACTCCCCGAACTCGACGTGCTCTACGTGACGCGCATCCAGCGCGAGCGCTTCCCCGACGAGGAGGAGTACGAGAAGGTGGCGGGACAGTACCGCATCAGCGCGGAGACGCTCGACGCCGCGAAGGACGACGTCGCGGTGATGCACCCGCTCCCCCGGATCGACGAGATCGACCCGGAGATCGACGACCTCCCGAACGCGACGTACTTCGATCAGGCGCACAACGGCGTCCCCGTCCGCATGGCGCTCCTCGATCTCCTCCTCGAAGACGGAGGTGGCGACGAATGACCGAGAAAGACACCGAACTCCGCGTCTCGAAGATCCGCGACGGCACCGTCATCGATCACGTCTCAGCCGGCGAGGCCCTCCACGTCCTCGCCATCCTCGGCATCGACGGCAGCGGCGGGGAGAGCGTCAGCGTCGGCATGAACGTCCCGAGCGAGACGATGGGTCACAAGGACATCGTGAAGGTCGAGGGCCGCGAGATGAGCGAGGCCGAACTCGACGTCCTCTCGCTCATCGCCCCCGACGCCACCGTCAACATCGTCCGCGACTACGAGGTCGCGGAGAAGACCCAGATCGAGCCGCCCGAGCAGGTCACGGGGCTTCTCACGTGCCCGAATCGCCACTGCATCACGAACGCGGGCGAGCCGGTCGCGACCCGCTTCGACGTCATCGACGACGGCGTCCGCTGTGCGTACTGCGAGACCATCGTCCGCGAGGACATCACCGACCATCTCGCGGTCTGAGCGCATCGCGCGACGCTCGCGTCCCGAAAAGGTATAGTGGTCCGACGTGTAGCGGTTGCGTATGCGCACGTCCATCAAACTCGCCCTCGCACTGGTGTTGATCGTCCTCGTCTACAAGCTCGTCGTCGGCGGCGGCGCGCCCGAGGACGACATCGACCGGATCGACTGATCGGCGCTCTCGCGGAACGAACGCTTTAGGCGCCCGGCGCTCCCATCCGGGCGTATGTACGGTATCGTCACGCGGAACGCCGAGGAGCTGGAGTGGCCGGAGTTCGACGTCGGGTTCTACGAAGTCAAGCGCGTCACCGGCCAGCACGGCGATCCCGTCGAGGGCGCCGTCAACCTCGTCTCCTGCTTCGCCGACACCGCGAGCGCCGCGACCGAGGAGGAGGTCGTCGCGCTCGACGCGTCCGGCCGTCCCGCGACGAAGGACCATCCCGATCTCGACTCCGGCTACGTCTGCCCGAGCGCCGAGGGCTACCGCGACGGTCTCCTCGAAGTGATCGAGGCCTGCACCATCCCGAGCGACGACGTCCGCCTCGACGAGGTGGGATTCCCCGGCCGTGAGTTCTGTCGCTGCGAGCGCTGCGAGGCGGCGTTCGCCGAGAGCGAGTACGACGACCGGGAGGCGTGGCGCGCCTCCGTCATCACCGACTTCGTCGCGGACGCCCGCGAGCGCGTCCCCGGCGACCTCTACCTCACGCTCCACGCCGACCCCTTCCCGGGCCACCTGCTGGCGCGCTCGGGAATCGACCTCGACGCGCTCGCCGCGCACGTCGACGAGTTCGTCGTCCCGCTCTACGACACCGCGTACGGGACGACGTACTGGCTGGAGAGCCTCGCGTCGGGCTTCGCCGACCGGGTGCGCGATCTCGACGCCCGCCTCGGCGTCGAACTCTACGCGGTCGATCCGGAGGTGGACGCGCTCGCGGACGCCGCGGAGACGGTCGAGGAGTACGCGGACGGCGTCTACTTCGGCTATCAGTCCGGGAACGCCCGCGCGGTGCTGCGCCGCTGGGACGCGGAGGCGCGAGAGGGCGTCGAGTGGGGATAGCGACGTGGCGGCGACCATCGGGAGTCGCCACGTCGAAGCGAACGGGACAGTATTCTCCGGAACCGACGACGACCGGCGAGCCAACGCGATGGCCGAGAAGGCCGCGAGACCGTCCTTCGCCGTCGTATCCGAGTGTCCGCGCCGTCGTCGCTTTCCGCGATGGTCGCCCGCTCGGACGGGGTTTCCCGTGTCGCGCCCGTATCGCGTGTAGCGAGGTTCATCTGTCGTGAGTTCACCTACACGCCGCGCGTCCGCGTTCGTCGGGCACCTCCGCGAGCGACGGTACCGAGAGCTGTTGATGGCGTTCGCGGCGCTCGCCGTGATCGCCGGAACCGTCGCCCTCTTTCCGGGTATGGAGGGCGTGACGAAGGGCATTCAGAGCGGGGTGACGCTCCCGCTGTTCGCGTTCCTGCTCGTCGTCGCGGTGTTCGCCGGGGCGGTGAAGGGGGCGGTCGGGTTCGGGTACGCGCTCATCACGACGCCGATCTTCGCGTCGGTGATCGATCCGACGATGGCCGTCGTCGTGCTCGCGATCCCGCCGTGGATGATCAACGTCTTTCAGGTCGGCGAGACGAACACCGGTCTCGACTACGTTCGACGAGAGTGGCAGCTCGTCGCGCTCGCGCTCGTCGGGAGCGTCGTCGGCGTGTACGTCCTCGCGTCGGTCTCGACGGGTCCGATCGTTCCGTTCCTCATCGGGATCATGCTGCTCGGCTACGCCATCTATCAGCTCGCGTCGTCGTTCGTCGTCGTCGAGGGCGCACACCACCCCGTTCTCTTGGGGGTCTTCGGCCTGCTGGAGGGGTTCTTCCTCGCGGTCGCGAACCTCGGGCCGCTCCTCCCCGCCTACCTCCACACGTTCGAACGCGACCGCGAGCGCTACATCGGCGGACTCTCGATGGTGTTCACGGTCGTCTTCACGGCGCGGATCGTCCAGATGGCGTTCTTCACGGACCTCCTGACGGCGTATCGGCTCTGGCTGGGCTGTGCGCTCGCGGTCGTGACGCTCGTCGGCCTGCTCGTCGGGACGGCGCTGCGCCGCGTCGGAATCGACGAACGCCGCTTCGACTGGGCGGTGACGGCGATGCTCGTCGCCATCGGGCTGAACATCCTCCGCAAGACCGGGCCGGCGGTCGTCGGGCGCCTCCTCGGCGGGTTCTGAGAGCGAATCGGGGCGCTTTTGCGTGGTCCCCACCGAACGCGGAGTATGAGCTTCGAAGAAGGCGATTCCGTGGTCCTTCACGACGAGCACAGCGAGTTCGACGGCGAGACCGGCGAGGTCACGCAGAAGGTCGAGACGATGTTCGGCGACGCGAACTACACCGTCGCCTTCGAGGACGGCCAAGAGCAGGGCGTCCCCGAGGACAACCTCGAAGCCGCCGAGTAACGCGAGTCGGAGCGGGAGACGGAACGCGGAAGACGGCCGCACGTGCACTCGCGGCGAGTCGCGTCGAGCGGGGGGACGCGACGAGCGGAATCGTGCGCTTTTCACGCTTCGCCCCGTACGCCCGCCCATGAGCGTTCCCTTCCACTACGTCGATCTGCGCACGTTCTGTTACGACACGGAGGACGAGGCGCGCGTCGAGCGCGCGCTCAGACACTTCCTCCCCGAGGAGTTCGAGGTGCAGCGCGCGGAGAGCACCGGTCACAACGGCGATCGGATCGTCGTGCTGTCGGCGCGCGTGGAGACGGCGGACGACGTCCGGCACGTCCTCGATCGCCTCCGCGACGGCGCGGACATCGATCGCCTGCGCGAGGAACTCGACCAGCGCGTGAACGAGAACTGCGCGTTCATGGCGCACCTCGACAAGCAGGCGGCGTTCGGTGGCGAGACGCGCCTCGGGGAGGGCATCTCCTTTCGCGCGAAGGTCGAGGCCTACCCCGCGAAGCGCGAGGCCGCGGTGGAGAACGCCCGCGACGCGCTCGCGTAAGCCGACCACTCGCCGCCGACGTCCTCGGCGGCGTTTTCGCGCCACGTCTCGACGGTCCCTCGCAGTCGGGGGTCGCCTCGACGTGGTCGATGAAGCCCGCGCCGCCGTTCTCGATGGCGGCGCCGCACCGCGGACACTCCCGCGGGTCGTCCCAATCGACGTCCACCGGATCGACGTCCGACATGTGCGGCGCTTCGTTCCCTCGACGCGAAACCGTGGTGGCGGAGACCGCATCGTTTTACCGGCCGCCGCGCGTGTGTCGCGACATGTACGAGGCGGTCACCGCGACGCCGGACGGCGAGAGCACGGTGCGGCGCTTCGCCGCGACGGCGGCCCGAGACGGGTTCGACGGGATCGTCGTCCGGAACGCGGACGCGGCCGATCCCGCACTCGACGCGGCGGCCGTCCGGGACGCGTCCGATATCGACGCCGTGGACGCGACGGAGATCGTCGCCGACGACCCGACGGGCGCGAGCGGCGCGCTCAGCGAGGCGCGACGCGATCACACGCTCTTGCTCCTCCGGGGCGGCACGCCGACGCTCAACCGCTTCGCCGCGGAGGAAGAACGCGTGGACGTCCTGACGAAGCCGATGGCCGGCCGGGGCGACGTCAACCACGTCATCGCGCGGGCGGCGGCGGACCACGGCGTCCGCGTCGAGTTCGACTTCGGGCCGGCGTTGCGGAAATCCGGCGGTCCGCGCGTGCAGGCGCTCCGCGGCCTCCGCAAGCTCCGCGAACTCGTCGAGCAGTACGACGTCCCGTACGTCGTCTCGGGGTCGCCCGCGTCCCACCTCCAGTTGCGCGCGCCGCGGGAACTCCGCGCGCTCGGCGAAGCCGTCGGATTCGACGCCGAACAGGTCGAGGCGGGACTCGACGAGTGGGGCGTCCTCGCGGAGCGAAACAGACACCGGCGCTCCGCCGACTTCATTGCGCCGGGCCTCGAACGCGGACAGTATGAAGCGGAGCGTTGAGGAACACGCCGAGCGCTTCGACGCGCTCGCCGCCGACTACGACGACGAGGAGAGCGACGAGTACGCGGCGTGCCTCCGCGCGACCATCGCGCACGCCGATCCCGAGCGCGATGACGTCGTCCTCGACCTAGGCTGTGGCACGGGCGCGGTCGCGCTCGCGCTCGCCGACGAGGCCGCGCGCGTCGTCGGTCGCGACGTCAGCGAGGGAATGCTCGCGCAGGCCCGCGAGAAGGCCGCGAACCGTGGTCTCTCGAACGTCGAACTCGGCGAGGGACGCTTCCGCGAGCCGAACGTCGAGGGGTCGATCGACGTCGTGACGTCGAACTTCGCGATGCACCACCTCGACGACGCGGCGAAGCGCGACGCCATCGACACCGTCGCCGACCTCGACCCGTCCCGGATCGTCCTCGGCGACGTGATGCTGTGGGAGGGGGGCGGGGACGCGGACTTCTACGACCCCGCGGTCGACGACCCGGCCACTGTCGGCGTGCTCGTCGACGCGTTCACGGACGCGGGGTACGCGATCACCGAGACCGAGTTCGTCCACGCCCGCGCGGCGTGCTCGTCGCGGAGCGACTGTGAAACACCTCCCGAAACACCTCCGGCCGCGGTGGCGCTACCTCCTCGTCGGGATCGAGGCGTGGCCGGACGCCGACGTCGGCGGCGGGACTTCCAGCGCAGCGTCTGGTTCGCCGCGCAGAACCTCCTCGGGGACGCGGCGAGCGCGGACGCGGACCTCCGCGTGCTGTCCTACGAGTTCGGCGACGGGGAGGGCGAGGCGGTCGTGCGGGCGCGGCGGGGGTACGTCGAGGAGGCACGCGCGGCGCTCGCGTGCGTCGACGCCGTGCGCGACGATCCCGTGGGAATCCGCGTCCGGGGCGTCTCCGGCACGGTCCGTGCCGGTGAAGAAAGGTATTTAGGACGCGCGCGTGAAAATTCGGCAGAGGAAGCCGTCGTGTTCAGGAACGCCACCACGCAGGCCGTCAGCCGCGACGGTCTGGTTGACGTCACGATCGACGGTGGGTTCGTGGGCGCGACTCGCTCTGATTTGGAGTGACACATCATGCAGGGACAAGCCCAACAGCAAGCGTACGACCGAGGTATCACTATCTTCTCGCCCGACGGCCGGCTGTATCAGGTCGAGTACGCGCGTGAAGCCGTCAAGCGCGGGTCGGCCTCCATCGGCATTCGCGCCGATGACGGCGTAGTGCTCGTCGTCGACAAGCGCATCCGCTCGCCCCTGATGGAGGAGACGAGCGTCGAGAAGATCCACAAGGCGGACGACCACATCGGCATCGCGTCCGCGGGGCACGTCGCCGACGCCCGCCAGCTCATCGACTTCGCGCGCCGCGACTCGCAGGTCAATCGCGTGCGCTACGACGAGCCGATCGGCGTCGAGAACCTCACGAAGGACATCACCGACCACATCCAGCAGTACACGCAGGTCGGCGGCGCGCGCCCGTTCGGCGTCGCGCTCCTCATCGGCGGCATCGAGGACGGCGAACCGCGCCTCTACGAGACGGATCCCTCCGGGACGCCGAACGAGTGGAAGGCGCTCGCCATCGGCTCCGGTCGGGACGACATCCAGCAGTACCTCGAAGACGAGTACAGCGAGGACGTCGCGCTGGAGGACGCCGTCGGTCTCGCGCTCGCCGGTCTCGGGCAGGTCCACGACGACGGGCTGACGCCGGAGGGCATCGGCGTCGCCACCGTCGACGCGGAGTCCGGCTCCTTCATCGAACTCACCGACGACGAGATCGAGGAGTACCTCGTCGACAACGACCTCCTCGCCGACGAGGACGAGGAGAGCGACGACGAGCAGTCCGAGTAATCCCGAACTCCTTCCCCGCTTTTCCGACGGCGAGCAGTGGCGACGCCGTTCGCGCTCGTGTTTCCGTCGTCCCACGGAGACGACGCGGCTCGCGTCTCGCATCGCTCGCGCTCGTATTTCCGTCGTCCCACGGGGACGACGCGGCTCGCGTCTCGCATCGCTCGCGCTCGTGTTTCCGTCGTCCCACGGGGACGACGCGGCTCGCGTCTCGCATCGCTCGGTTCCACGCCCGTCCCCGGAAAGGCCTTGAATCACCCGCCGCAACTACCGGCCATGATCTCGCTCGACGAGGCCGTGACGGCCCGCTTGGAGTCGCACGGCGAGCGCTTCGAGGTGCTCGTCGATCCGGACGCCGCGCTCGCGATCAAGCGCGGGGAGTTCGACGGCGAACTGGAGGACGTCATCGCCGCCCGCGACGTCTTCGAGAACGCCAGTCGGGGCGATCGGCCGGCCGAGGAGGACTTGGAGACGGTGTTCGAGACGACGGATCCGATGGAGATCATCCCCGAGGTCATCGAGGAGGGGGAGATCCAGATCACGGCCGAGCAGCGCGAGGAGATGCAGGAGCGAAAGCGCAGACAGCTCATCAACACCATCGCGCGCAACGCGGTGAACCCGCAGATGGACAACGCGCCCCACCCGCCCGAGCGCATCGAGTCCGCCCTCGAACAGGCGGGGTTCACGGTCGACCCGATGGAACCCGTCGAGGCGCAGATCGACGACGCGCTCGACGCGCTGCGTCCCGTCATCCCCATCCGCTTCGAGGAAGTGACGGTCGCGGTCAGCCTCCCCGCGGATTACGCGGGCTCGGGGCAGGCGCAGATCCGCGAGTTCGGCGAGCTCGAACGCGAGGAGTGGCAGTCCGATGGCTCGTGGGTCGGCGTCCTCACGTTCCCCGCGGGGATGCGAAACGAACTCTACGACCTCGTCGCCGAGGTCACGAGCGGCGAGGGCGAGACCCGCGTCATCAAGGACAAGGACGAGCTGAGCACCCGGTAGGACCGGTCGATCAGGGAACGCGGAGGTGTCGTTTCACGACGCGGCCCTCGGCACGCTGGAGGAGGCCGCTGAGCGTCGACTTCGCGACGCCGGCTTCCGCGGCGAGTTCGGTGAGCGTCGCGCCCCGCGGGTGGTCGTAGTAGCCGCGCTCGACGGCGAGTTCGAGGAGTTCGTGCTGGCGCTCGGTGAGGAGTGCGGGGTCGCGGCCGGCGTCGTCGCGAACGCGCTCGAGTCGGTAGTCGACGCCGCGCGCGTCGAGTTCGTCGCCGAGGCGCGAGAGGTCGTCGCGAGCGGCGGTGAGCGTCCAGTTGGCGACGCCGTCGCGCACCTCGAAGGGGAGTTCGAGGGGGACGCGCGCCGATCGGAGCGCGCGCAAGAGGAGCGGGGCGCTCGTCTCGAAGCGAACGAGCGTCCCGCCGTCGCCGTCGTGGAGGACGTCGACGGTGCGCAGGACGTCCGACGATTCGACGGCGTCGCGAACGGCGGGCAGGTCGGGTCCGGAGATTTCGACGAGCCCGATACCGCCGTCCGCGGTACCGGGAAACGCGGCGAGTACGCGAAAGCACACGTCGGGGTAGCGCCGGGAGATCGGGCGCACCCACATCCCCTCGGGGGAGATCGACGGCGAGTTCGGCGCGGATCACGGCGGGCATTGGGACTCGATGGCGATAACGGCCGCGCTATCGACCGACGATGGGGTCTTTCAGGTCGGCGACGGCGCCGAGGATCGTCTCGACGTGCGGCTCGTCGACGCCGTTCTCGCGGAGCGCGGCCTCGAGGTAGTCGGCGACCGTGTCGAAGTCCGCCGGAGCGATCCCGAGGTGGTCGTGGGCCTCGCGCATGTCCCGTCCGTCGTACTCGACTGGTCCGCCGGCGACGGCGCTGATGAACCGGACTTGGTGAGCGAACAGCGCCTCCGGATCGGTGTCCGCGAAGTAGTGTTCGAGATCGTCGTCGTCGAAGACGCGGTCGTAGAAATCGGAGACGACGGCCTCGACGGCCTCCCGTCCCCCGATCGCGTCGTAGGTGTTCGTTGGCATACGATACAGTATCAGAACCACGGGACCGCGAAGGTATCCCCGAACATGTTCGTGGCGATCGGCGGTGTCACGCACCACGGTTTCGGTCGGGATCCGCGCGGGGACGCACTACCCCTTCCGGAAGCCGAGGAGGAAGCCGCCGGTGAAGCCGGCGGAGATGGAGAGCGTCGAGAGGATCGACATCATCCACGAGGGGGGCGTCGAGGAGGCGGCGTCCCGTCCGGCGCTCACGAGGCCGGCCGTGAGTCGGTCCCACTTGACGAGGAGGATTCCGCGCGATTCGAGGAACGCGAAGAGCGCGAGTTCGATACCGATGAGGAGGGCGATGAGCTTCGCGACCTTCTTCGCCGCGAATCCGACGACGCCGCCGATGACGGCACCGGAGCCGAAGTGGAGACCGAGCTGTCCGGGATCGATGCTGAGGGCCATACCCGTCGTCTGGTCGCCTCGGCGCATCACTCTTGTGGAGCGCCGACGAGCGCGGCCGCCGCAACAACAGTTATTACCCATGCACCCCTATACCGCGATAGATGGTACCGAGTAGCACGCCGCCGTCGGACGAAGCGCGGGAGATATTCACCGACCTCGGGTACGAGGTCACCGGCGACGCGGGCAACAGCTTCCGCGCCGCACGCGAGTGGAAGGAGATCGACGTGCTCGCCGTGACCGACGACGTGCGCACCGAGGGCGACGACCGGATGCGCTGTTTCGTGACGTGGAACGACCACGTCGACCGGCTCGAACGCGCGCTCGTCGCCGAGGACCACGGCGAAGAGTGGGCGGTCATCGGCGTCGCCGAGAACGGCGACTACGAGGTCGCGCGCGCCCCGCCGACGGCCTGACGTCACCCCGTCACCCGCACCCGCGGGCCGTAGCTATTTGTCCGATCCGGTCGACGGCCCGACCATGTCGACACTCACGGGTATCGTCACGGACACCCTCTCGCAGTTCATCGACGGCATCGTCGCCGCGCTCCCGAAGATCGTCGCGGGCGTCGTCTTCCTCGTCGTCTCCGCGATCGCGATCCGTCTCGTCACGTGGGCGGCCGCGACCGTCGTCTCGCGCACCACCGACCAACCGATCTACGTCCAGTTCGTCCGCACGATCACCGGCGTCTGCCTCTGGTTCGGCGCGCTCCTCGCGTTCCTCACGCTCGTCGGACTGCCCGGAATCGCCGCCGCGCTCGGCACCGCCTCGGGGTTCCTCGCGCTCGGCATCTCCTACGCGCTCAGCGGCATGCTCGCGGACGCCGTCGCCGGCGTCTACCTCCTCCGCGACCCCGACTTCAACCCCGGTGATCACGTCGTCGCCGGCGACACCGACGGCACGGTGCGCGAGATCGAACTCCGCAAGACCCGCTTCGACGTCGACGGCGACGTCGTCGTGCGCGCGAACGCCGAGGTCGAGAAGAAGTGGACGAGGAAGGCCGCGGGCGAGTCGGAGTGACGAACCGGCGAGCCACGTAAAGCCGTCCGTCCCCTCTCGGAACACGTGTTCATCGGACACGAGGCGCTCGCGTTCGCCCTCGTCGCCCTCGCGGCCGCCCGCTACGGACTCGGGCGCGAGCGCGCGCTCGCGCTCGGCGTCGCCGCCGGCCTCTTCGCCGCCGTCCCGGACGTCGACATGGCGTACGCGCCGCTCGGTCTCATGACCGTCCACAGCGCGAACGCGCTCGCCGCCGCCAACGCCTTCTGGGGCGCGAGCACGGAGATCCACCGCGCCGTCACCCACTCGCTCGTCGTCGCTCCGTTCGCCGCCGCGATCTTCGCCCTCGCGGCCACGCGAGATCGACGCGGTCGCGCGCTCGCCGGTCTCGGGGCGCTCGCGCTCGTCGGCGTCGTCGCCGTCCTCTCGGGTCCCCTCGGTGCGGCCGTGACGGTCCTCTACGCTCTCACCGGTCTCGCCATCGCGGTGTTCGCGCGCCGTCGCCTCGACCTCGGCCCGCGCGCGCTGGCGGCGACCGCGCTCGTCGGTCTCGTCACGCACCCCTTCGGCGACCTGCTCACGGGGACGCCGCCGGACTTCCTCTACCCCCTCCCGTGGCGCCTGTTCGCCGCGCGCCCGCGGCCGTTCGTCGACCCGACGCTCGATCTCCTCGCGGCGTTCGCGCTCGAACTCGCCTGTCTCTGGATCGGCGTTTACGCCTATCATCGCGTCTCGGGTATCGCGATCCGCGAGCGCCTGCACGGCCGCGCGGCGGCGGGCGTCGCCTACGCGCTCGCCGCGCTCGTCATCGCGCCGCCGACGCTCGACGTCTCCTACCCGTTCGTCTTCAGCGTCGTCGCCGTCGGCGCCGTCGGCATCGTCGAACCCGTGGAGCGACGCCTCCCGCCGCTCGCGGACGCCGTCGTCACCGGTCTCGCGTCCGTCACCGTCGCCGGCGTCGCCTACGCGCTCGCCTACCTGCTACTGTGAGTGCGCGCCGGCGCGACGCGGGGCGCCCCCGCTCCGTCCGGCCAGCCACCCGCCGACGCGGCGCCGGCGGCGCCGCCGAGCGCGCCCGTCCGGGTGCCGACGCCGTCGGTCGTACCCGTCTCCCGCCGGGCGAGGTAGCCGGCGCAGAGGCCGCAGACGACGACCGGCGCGAGCGCCAGTTCGGGGCCGGTCCGCGCGTAGCCGAGGACCGTGAGCGGTAGCGATAACAGGCCGGCGGGGAGCGCGTACGTCCACGCGCCGCCGGGGAGTCGATCCGTCGGGAGGGCCATGCGTCGCGGTACGGCCACTCGTGACAGAAACGTTGGTCGGGGCTGGGCGGCGAGGCGGCCGCGCGTCCGGGAGATCGGAGAACGGAGCGACCGCGCGGCGACCCCGACGTCGCTCCCGACGCGCGGGTCGGGCCCGGTATCTTTGTAACACGGCCCCTCGAAGCGTCGCGGAACGATGGAAGGGAAGCGTCTCGGCCGCGTGCTGGAGACGGAGCGCACGAACGCCGCGCTCGGATGGATGCTCGTCGCGCTCGTCGTCGCCGTCGCGTGCGCGAGCGTCTGGGACCGCGATCTCGCGTGGACGGCGTTCTGCGTGGCCGTCGCCGCGCTCGCCGTCGTCCCGCCCGTCGCCTATCGGAACCGTCGCGTGATGCTCCCGTGGGAGGTGCTCGTCGTCGCCTTCCTCCCCGTCCTCGGGCACGTCCTCGCGACGTGGTGGCTGACGACCGCCGTCGCCACCTACCTCTCCGTGGCGGCGCTCGCGCTCGTCCTCGTCGTCGAACTCGACGTCTTCACGACCGTCCGGATGACCGACGGCGTCGCCGCGTTCGTCGTCGTCGTCACCACGATGGCCGTCGCGGGTCTCTGGGCGGTCGTCCAGTGGCTCAGCGACCGCTCCCTCGGGACGACGCTCGTCTACGTCTCCCGACCCGTCACACCGGCCGTCGACACCGCCTCGCTCCACGCGCTCATGTGGGACTTCGTCGCCGCGACCGCCTGTGGCGTCGTCGGGGCCGCGCTCTTCGTCCTCTACTTTCAGCGTCGCGTCCGCGCGGACGAACGTTTCGCCGCGGAGGTGGCGCGATGAGGGTCCGCGATCGCCTCGGAATCTCGAAGCGCCGCCAGACGCAGTTCGCCCACGCCCTCCAGCTCTGCCTCGTGGGCTTTTGCTTCGTCGGCGCCTACGAGGGCCAACTCGGCGTCATCGTCAACGCTGCCGTCGGTCTCGGCGTCTCCTCCCTCCCCGCCGTCCTCGAACGCGACTACGGCGTCCCGATGGATCCCGCGCTCGTCCTCTGGGTCACGCTCGCCGTCTTCCTCCACGCCCTCGGCACCGTCGGCGTTCCCGGAACGGGGTCGTTCTACCGGAACGTCTGGTGGTGGGATCACCTCACGCACACCCTCTCGTCGTCGGTCGTCGCCGCGGTCGGCTACGCGGCCGTCCGCGCCATCGACGAGCACACCGAGTCCGTCTACTTCCCGCCGGCGTTCCTCTTCGCCCTCCTCTTCGTCATCACGCTCGCCTTCGGCGTCCTCTGGGAACTCATCGAGTTCGCCACCTCCGAGGTCGCGACGCTCCTCGGATCGACGAGCGTCCTCACCCAGTACGGCGTCACCGACACGATGCTCGATCTCGTCTTCGACACCGCGGGCGCCCTCGTCGTCGCCGTCGGCGGGACGACCTACCTCTCGGGCGTCATCGACGCGCTCACGGCCCGCCTCGACGCCCGTCGCGGGACGTGATCAGACCAGACCAGACCAGCCTCCGGCCCGCCACCGACGGGCGTAGACGAGAAGGTTGATAGCCGCAGCGACGGTCCACACGCACATGTCGGACGACGACGTTCCAGACCCGCGCGACGGCCCGCTGGCGGCGCTCCGGTGGATCCGTCGGACCGATAACGAGGCGGTCGTCATCGCGCGCGAGGTCGTCAGCAGCGCGCTCGTCGTCGCCCTCGTCGGACTCCTCCTCTTCGCGGTGAGCGGCCTCTGGCCGCCGCTCGTCGCCGTCGAGTCCGGGAGCATGACGCCACACCTCCAGAAGGGCGACCTCGTCTTCGTCATCGAGGAACACCGCTACGACGGTGACGCCGGCTACGCCCACACGGGCGTCGTCACGCATCGAACGGGCGCCCAGACCGGCTACGCGACGTTCGGCGAACCCGGCGACGTCCTCGTCTACCGGCCCGACGGGAACGGACGGGCGACACCGGTCATCCACCGCGCCCGCTTCTGGGTGTCGAAGGGTGAGAACTGGTACGGCGAGGCGAACCGCTCGTACGTCGACGGCGCGTCGAGCTGCGACGAGGTCGACTACTGCCCCGCCCCCCACGCCGGGTTCATCACGAAGGGCGACTCCAACGGCTACTACGATCAGGTCCGCGACATCTCCTCGCCCGTGAAGCCGTCGTGGATCAAGGGTACCGCCGCGTTCCGCGTCCCGTGGCTCGGTTGGGTCCGACTCGCCGTCACCGGCGAGGCGACGCTCTCCGTCGATGACGGCGGCGTCACCGCCGCGGTCTGAGCGACGTGCCGCCGGCGACCACATTTAACACGGCCGACGCTATGGGAGCAGGTATGGTCTACAAGAAAATCGATCTCGTCGGCACCAGCACCGAGAGCTTCGACGACGCCGTCGACGACGCACTCGATCGCGCCGAGGAGACGCTCGACGACGTCTCGTGGGCCGAAGTCATCGAACAGCGCGTCGGGATCGAGGGGCGCGACGAGCGACAGTATCAGGTCGAAGTCGAAGTCGCGTTCGCGCTCGACGACGACTGACGAGCGCGCCGTCATCGGGGCAGTCCGGCGACGCGTCGCGCTCGCCTCAACGCGGTTCGCGGCCCCTCGCTGACGCTCGGACCCGCGCTGCTCACGGGTCGCGTTGCTCCCCGTTCGCTTCTCCGTGATCTACACGAGATCACGCTCACTGAAACCCGCGTCCACCACTCACGTAGTCCGTGCGGGAGGGCGGTTCCTCCTCGCCGTCGCCCTCCAACACGGGGAGATCGAGGAGCCGGTAATACGCGCGGTAGGCCCGCGTGACCGTCGTCGTGACGGCGCGGACGGCGGCGTCGAAGTCCTCGGCCGCGAAGCGCCCGCCGGGATAGAGCCGACGGTGGAAGTAGAAGTCCGCGAGCGCGCCGTTGCGCGTATAGTGCGGTTCGTAGCTCACGTCCGCGGTATCGCAGTCCGACTCGATCTCGTCGACGACCTCGCTCATCCCGTCGGCCTCGTCGATGACGGCGCGCGCCGCGACGCGTCGCTCCGGTTCGTCACCGTCCTCGTAGGCGACGTCGCGCGACGCGTACTCCTCGACGTCGGGTTCACCGAGTTCGAACGCGAGCGCCTGCACCGGCGAGTGATGCGAGGTGACGTAGAGGTAGTCGGCCGACGCGGGACCGTACACCAGAAACGGCTCGTCTGACGCCGTCGTGAAGCGATAGCCGCGACACGAGGCGCCGTGACGGTCCGTGAACGACTCTAAGGTGCCCTCGTGGGTGTGTCGGGCGGCCTCGGCGTAGCCCGCGACGGTCCCGAGGGCGTCCGCTCGCGTGGTGGGCATACCGGACGGTGGGGGAGCGGGCCTAAATCAGGTCCGGAAGGACTCGCCGCAGCCACACTCGGCTTCGACGTTCGGGTTCTCGACGTTGAACCCGGCGGCCTGCAATCCGGACTCGTAGTCGAGTTCGCTGCCCGCGATGTACTGCTCGCTCGCCGGATCGACGAAGACGCGGAGACCGTGGGCATCGACGACGATGTCATCGTCCTCGGGCGCGTCGTCGAAGCGCATGCCGTAGGAGAGGCCCGCACAGCCGCCCTGCTGGACGAACAGCCGCAGGCCCGCGACGTCCGTGTCCATGCCTTCGCCCTCTAGCAGCGAGAGGGCCTGCGACGCGGCGTCCTCGGTGACAGTGACCGTTCGGGTCTCCGCGCCACCGTCGGCAGTCGTACTCATGTCTAGGACCACGTCGCCCAGAAGGATAATTGTAACGTCGGTTCGCGCGACCGCCGGTTTCTGCGAGCCGCCACGACTCAGAACGGCGCCGGTCCGCCTGCTTCCGTGAGGAGGACGGCGAATTCGGCGAGCGAAAACGAGAGGTAGGCGAGTGCGGGCGCGACGAGCGACCCGCTGCGGTCGTACGCGAACGCGGCGACGGCGACGAGGAGGAGGGCGGCGACGCCGACGGTGGCCGCGACGTCACGGCGCGGCGGGAACCGTGTGGGCGTGTGCTGGGGCATATCAGTACGTCCCCGTCGGCGTGCGTAACGGCCGCGGGGGTTTCGAGCGCCGAGGCCGACTCACTCCTCGCCGGCGAAGCGCGCGTCGACGCTGTACTCGTGGCCTTCCAGTCCCTCGGCGTCCGCGAGCGTCGTGACGGTGTCGCGGAGGTCGGCGAGCGCGTCTCGATCGAGGCGCTGGACGGTGCTCGCGCGGAGGAAGGTGTCCACGCTCAGTCCGCCCTTCACCTTCGCGCCCGCGTTCGTCGGGAGGACGTGATTCGTCCCCGTGGCGTAGTCGCCCGCCGCGACGGGCGTGTACGGCCCGAGGAAGACGCTCCCGGCGTTGTCGATGCGTTCGAGGATCGACTCGTCCGCCGCGGCCTGAATGGAGAGGTGTTCGGCGGCGTACTCCTCGGCGAACAGCACGGCCTCGCTCATCGAGCGCGCGTGGAAGACGCCGCTCGCCTCCGAGGTGAGCGCTTCCTCGATGACGTCGGCGCGCTCGCGGTCGGCGAGACCGTCAGCGAGGGCCGCACAGATCTCGTTCGCCGTGTCCTCGTCGTCCGTGACGGCGACGACGGACGCCTCGGGGTCGTGTTCGGCCTGCGCGAGCATGTCCGCGGCGACGAACGATGGATCACTCGTCTCGTCGGCGACGACGCAGACCTCGGAGGGACCCGCCAGAAAGTCGATCTCGACGTCCCCGCGCACCTCGGCCTTCGCCGCCGTCACCCACTTGTTCCCGGGACCGACGACCAGCTGAGTGCGATCGACCGTCTCGGTGCCGTACGCGAGCGCGGCGATGGCCTGCGCGCCGCCCGCAGCGTACACTCGGTCCGCGCCCGCGGCGTGCGCAGCTGCGAGCGTCACGGGGTGCATCACCTCCGCCGGCGGCGTCGCCACCGCCACCTGCTCGACGCCCGCGACCGTCGCGGGGACGACGGTCATCACGACGCTGGAGGGGTAGGTGGCCGCGCCGCCCGGGACGTACGCGCCGACGCGCTCCACGGGGCGGAAGCGCCGCCCGAGTTCGCGCCCGTCGAACGTCTCCGTCCAGTCCGCGGGCAGTTGGGCCTCGTGGAACTCGCGGACGTTCGCGACCGCCGTCTCGATCGCGTCGCGAACGTCGTCGTCGATCTCGTCGTACGCGCGTTCGGCCTCGTCCGTGACGTCGATGTTCCCCACGTCCACGCCGTCGAACTCGCGCGCGAACTCGCGCAGCGCGGCGTCGCCCTCGTCGCGGACGCGCGAGACGATATCGCGGACGTCGCCCCGGACGGCGTCGACGCCGGCGTCGCGCTCGAACAGCGCGCGCCGTCGCGCCGGCCCGAGATCCGCGAGCGCCTCGGCTTCGATGGTCATACGTGATCCGTCGAGCGGGCGGCGGTAAACCGTTACGCTACCACCGGCCGCTCCCGAGTCTCAGTCCCCGCGGCGGAAGGCGAGGCTGTACATCCGGCCGGCGTCCTCGCTCTCGAGGAGCGTCGTCTCGCGCTTGACCGTCCGCCCCGCGCTCGCGAGGAGGCGGCGCAGGTGGCGCGCCGGGTAGAACGTCAGCGCGTCCTCGCCGTACGCGAGCGAATGCGCGGCGTGGTCTTCGTTGTCACCTACCTCGCGTCGGACGACGGACCGGTGACGTCGGGAGATCGCCGCCGAGAACGAGGAGTTCGATGCCAAGCAGGCCGTCGAAACCGCCGGCGAGAGCCTGCGCGAACGAGCGGTTCGGAGAACCCGGTAGTTCGCGCGATTCACCGAGCGCTCCGCGCTCGGGCCAAGGAGGGTGCGAAGCACCCGACGCAGGCTTTTGGTCGAGATTTTGCAAGCGAGCAGAGCGAGCGCTGCAAAAGGTCGACGTGTACTGCCCGGAACACTAACGACCGGCCTCATCCCGGGGCGGCGTGCCGCGTCGGCCGGGAAACCCTCGTGCCGGGCAGGATCGCCGCGGGGTCAGTTGGATCCGCGGGGGGCGTGACGTGCCCCGGTCGCGCGACTCGCGTCGCGGCATGCTGCGCGCCCGGGTTCTCCACGCGTCATCGCACCCGGAGCGGGTCGGCTCGGGTGGGGACTAGAGGCGCGCAGAAACACGTACGGAGGGGACGGGTTTGAGGGCTACGCTTACGCTCGTACGTCAGCGTCGTTCGCGTCCTCGTCGAGCTGATAGACCTGCTCGCGGGTGGCGCAGACGCCGCAGACGCACTCGGCGAGTCCGACCTCGGCGAGTTCGGCGAGCGCGTCACGCGCTTCGTCCTCGTCGACGCGGGCCTCGGTCGCCACTTCGGCGGGCGAGAGGGGACCGCGGTTGTCGAGGACCACGCGGGCGAGCTTCGCGTGGCACGAGAGGGAGACGGTGCCGCTCATACCGCGACGTTGCCGATGCCCGCCAAAAACCCTTGCCTTACCGGCGAGGACGGCGTCCGTCGGGCGTACGGGCGGCGTTCGCGGCTATCGGAACGGTCGGTCAGCGCGCGATCGCGTGACGGAGAGCGGGCTACGAGGCCGACGGCGGACGCGTCGCACGCTCGGCGAGCCACGAACCGCCGCGGAGGAACGGCGTCCCGACGCGAGGAACGCGGCGTCGTGTATCGCATATCGACGTTCGTCCACTGCCGGCGTCTCGGCACAAAGATTGATAGTAGTTGGCGTGCAAAGTGTTCGCATGGAACAGTCGCAGCTGGACGTCGACCGATACGTTCCGAGCGACTACCTCAAGCGCCAGTTGCTCTCCGGGTCGATCGAGACGCTGACGCTCCACGAACGCGTCGCCGACCCGGGCGACACCTTCGAGGTCCACGGGGCGACGTTCGAGATCACGTCGGTAGAAGTGCGCGACGCGGCGGACTTGGACGCCCCCGACGAGGACGGGAACGCCGTCGTCCACTTCTTCGAGCGCGTGGCGTAGGGGACCTAGAGCCAGCCGTCGCGGTCGAGCAGTTCGCCGTTGAGCAGCGAGGCGCCCGCGGCCCCGCGGAGCGTGTTGTGCGCGAGCGTGTTGTACTGGATGCCCGCGGACGTCTCCTGCACGCCGCCGGCCGCGACCGCCATGCCGTCGCCGAGGAACCGATCGAGGCGCGGCTGCGGGCGGTCCGGTTCGTCGAACGTCTCGATCAGCGGGTCGGGCGCGGTGTGCAGGTCCTGCGTCGCCGCGCTCTCGAAGGCCTCGTAGACCTCCGCGACCGTCGGGTCCTCGCCGAGTTCGGCCCAGACGTTCTCGAGGTGGCCGTCGAGCGTCGCGACGCGGTTACACGACGCCGACACCTCCACGTCGTGCCACTCCACTCGACTGCCGTCGAAGTCGCCGAGGAGCTTTCGGGACTCGGTCTCCATCTTCTCCTCCTCGCCGCCGATGTACGGGATGACGTTGTCGAGGATCTCCATGGACGTCACGCCGGAGTAGCCCGCCCCGGAGACGGCCTGCAGAGTCGAGACGTGGACGCGCTCCAGACCGAACGAGTCGAGCGCGGCGAGCGTCGGGACCATCGTGATCGTCGAGCAGTTCGGGTTCTTCACGAGCGCGCCGTCCCAGCCGCGCCGATCGCGCTGGACCTCGATGAGGTCGAGGTGGTCGGGGTTGACCTCGGGGATGACGAGCGGGACGTCCTCGGCCCCGCGCTCGTTCGAGGAGTTCGAGGAGACGACGTAGCCCGCCTCGCAGAAGTCCGACTCGACGCGCTCGGCGACCGAGGAGGGCAGCGAGGAGAAGATCAGGTCGACGTCGTCGGGAACGGCGTCGGGTTCCGTCTCGACGACGTCGACCTCGGCGACGTCCTCGGGGATGGGCGTGTCGACCCGCCACTTCGCGGCCTCGTGATACGGCTTTCCGGCGGAGGACTCGGAGGCGGTCAGCGCGGCGATTTCGAACTCCGGGTGCCCGGAGAGCAACTGGATGAATCGCTGGCCGACAGCACCGGTGGCTCCGAGTACGGCGACGCGTGTCATTACCTCACGGAAGACGTGAGGACGACAAAGTGGCTTCGATTTCGGCGGCCTAGTTGCGCTTGTGCGTGATGTAGCCCGCGATGCGGTTGCGGACCTCCTTCGACTCGATGTTGGTGAGTTCCGTGACCGCTTCCTTGTTGTGCTCGAAGTCCTGTCGGCTGAACGCGTCCGGGTATCGTTCGAGGAGGATGTTCCCCGTCTTCTTGACGTAGTCGGGCTTGATGGCCATGGTCGGGGTTCGACCGGCGGGCGTTAAAGCGTTCTGTATTCGACTCTCCCACGGCGCCGCGCCCGATCGGCTCACTCTCTCTCGTTCGCGAACCACTCCTCGACGGCGTCGCGCACCCGCTCGCGGACCGCCCGGTCGTCGCTCGGTCGCCCGATCGAGACCGCGTCCGCACCGTACGCGAGGTACTCGCGCACCGTCCGGCGATCGCGGACGCCGTTGTTCGCGATCAGGAAGCCATCGAAGGCGTCGCGAACGCTCGCGACGACGCCCTCCGAGTCCATCGCATCGACGTGCAGGACGTCTGCACCGGCCGCGTCGAGGTCGCGCGCGAGCGACGGGAGATCGACGCCCGGCACCTCCGCGCGGACCTTCACGCTCGTCGTCGCTCCCTCGTCGCCCGCGGCCGACACGAGGTCACAGAGCCGCTCACCGTCCGCGAGCAGCGTCTCGCCCGCGCCCGCCGCGCACATCTCCGACTGCCGGCAGTGGGCGTTCACCTCGCAGATCGCGTCGCGCGCCGCGCAGACGCGCGCGACTGGCCGGATCGCGCCCGGCGTCGTCGCCCGGACGTTCACGCCCGCGTCGATCGGCGCGTCCGCGAGTCGGTCGAGTTCGTCCGCGACGAACGCCACGGGGTCCGCGGGGAGGAACTCGTTCCTGTCCCGATCGGCGGCCATCCCCTCTGCGGCCGTTCTGGTCGGTTCGTCGACCGCGACTCCCCCGAGGAACGCGAGGCCGGCCTCTCCGCAGGCTTCGCGCGCCCAGTCGGCGTCGGCCTCGCCGGAGAGGCTGGCGAGCGCGACCCGCGGATGGACGTCCACGTCATCCATCGACGGCCTCCAGCGCGTTCGCGCAGGCCCGCGCGACGCGCGCCGCGTCCGCGTCGTCGTCCATCCGCGTGTCCGTCCGGACGACCGGCCGGTCGAGCGCGGTCGAGTCCGCGGAGTCGAGGACGAACGCGTCCGCGAAGTCATAGGCCTCCGCGACGCCCGCGGTGCTCGGCTCGCGACCCGTCGCGCGCATCAGGTCGTCGGCCGGGCCGCTGAACACTTCGTCCTCGACGAACGGCGAGACGGCGACCACGGTCGTCTCGCGGAGCGCCTCGCGCACGCCGTCGAGCGCGAGCAGCGGTCCGAGGCTCGTCACCGGGTTCGACGGGCCGACGATCACGGGTTCGCACAGCGCCTCGCGCACCGCGTCGGTCGGTTCGGCGTCCACGGCGCCGCGGAACTCGACGCCCTCGATCGCGACGTCCGCGCGTCGGCCCACCCAGAACTCCTGAAAGTGCATCGTCCCCTCCGCCGCGTGGCTCGCGGCTTCGCCGCTCGCTCGTTCCGCGCCGTCGCTCTGCGCCGCCGCGTGGCTCGCGGCTTCGCCGCTCGCGCGTTCCGCGCCGTCGCTCTGTTCCGACGCGTGGCTCGCGGTTTCACCGCTCGCGCGTTCCGCGCCGTCGCTCCCCTCCGCCGCGTGGATCAGCGTCGCCACCGGATCGTCGCTCATCGGCAGCAGGGTGATATCGAGGTCGAAGGCGTCCGCGAGCGTCCGCGTGACCTCGGTGAGCGTGCGCCCCTCGTCGAGGAGGCTCGTCCGCAGGAGGTGGACGGCGCGGTCCCGATCGCCGATCGTCATGAACTCGCGCGCCGCGGAGAAGCGCCGCCAGCGCGCGATGTCGCGCCCGCTCGTCTGCGCCTCGGCGTCGAGATAGCGCGGTCCCGCGTCGAGACCCGCCCGATCGGCGAGGCGTTCGAGTTCGTCGTGGGTCTCGTGAGTGTCGCCCTCGATTCCCCACCAGAACTCCCGATCGAGGACGCCGCCGCGATCGAAGAGCACCGTGTCGAGGTCGGGCGAGACGAGGAACCCACCGATTTCTACGTCGTCGCCGGTGTTCGCGACGACCGTCGTCTCCGCCGGATCGAAGACGTCGCGCGCGCCGGCGAGGAGCTTGGGGGTTCCGGTCCCCCCGGAGAGGAACGTCGGCATGCGTTCGAAAAGGGTCGACGGCGAGTAAACGCTTGCGTCAGCGGCGGGAGAAGGAGGGAACTACGCCGGCGCGTTCGACGTGGTCGTCG
>NZ_BATA01000041.1 GCF_000474235.1 Halarchaeum acidiphilum MH1-52-1 | reverse complement strand
TGGAACGAGCGCTTCCGCACGCGCGACTCGAAGGAGCGGAACCTCAAGCAGGCGCTCGGCGAGATCGAGCGCATGAGCAGCGCCCTCGGTCTCCCGAAGAACGTCCGGGAGACGGCGTCCGTCATCTATCGTCGTGCGCTCAGCGAGGACCTCCTCCCCGGTCGCTCCATCGAGGGCGTCGCCACCGCCGCCCTCTACGCCGCCGCCCGGCAGGCCAACACGCCGCGTTCGCTCGACGAGGTGACGAACGTCTCGCGCGTCGACAAGGACGAGATCGCCCGCACCTACCGCTACGTCGTCCGCGAACTCAGCCTCGAAATCGCCCCCGCGGACCCGACGAGCTACGTCCCGCGCTTCGTCAGCGATCTCGAACTCGGTGACGAGGTCGAGCGGCAGGCCCGCAGCCTGCTCGAATCGGCCAAGGCAGAGGGCATCTACTCCGGGAAGTCGCCGGTCGGCCTCGCCGCCGCCGCCGTCTACGCCGCGGGTCTCCTCACGAACGAGCGCGTCACGCAGAATCAGGTGAGCGAGGTGGCGAACATCAGCGAGGTCACCATCCGCAACCGCTATCACGAGCTTCTGGAGGCGCAGGACGACGTACCGGTGGAGGCTTAGGGCCGCCGCTCGCCCACTCCACGCATGGAGACCACTCGCCACGACACCGCGACCGTCTACGTCGTCAACGACGGCGCGACGGCGCTCCACGAGCACGACCGCCTCGGTCTCTGGCTGCCGCCGGGCGGGCACGTCGAGCGCGACGAACTCCCCCATCACGCCGCCGAGCGCGAGGTCCGCGAGGAGACCGGTCTCGACCCGACGCTCCTGCTCGCCGATCCCGCCATCGAAACGGGCGTCGTCCGCTCGCTCCCACAGCCGGAGCACCTGTTGCTGGAGGACATCCACGCCTACGAGGGCGGCGAGGTCGGCCACCAGCACGTCGACTTCGTCTACTTCGCGAGCGTGGACTCGCGCGAGATCGTCCCCGACGGCGACGAGCGCGCTCCCGAACACTGGGAGTGGATGACGCCCGACGAATTAGCGAACGCGGACGTCGGCGACGAGGTCGAGACGATCGGCGTCGAGGCGATCGAGACCGTCGCGGACGCGACGCTCTGAGCCGGCCCGCAGCCGCCGAGCGGCCGCCCGACGACGTGACGTGACCCGCGTCGCCCGCTCAGAGCAGATCGCGGAGGCGGTTTTTCACGCGGCGTTTCGCGCCGCCGGCGGCCTGCCGGAAGCTGACGTGCCACGGGGTCCGTCGCCCCTCGACGCTCGTCCGGCCGGCGACGATGGCGTCGAGGATGCCGGGGAGATCGTCGGTGTCGGGATCGACGCGCGTGATCGCCTGCCCGACCATCTCGGCGATGTGGGCGTCGGAGCCGGCTGTCATCGGGAGGTCGCGCTCGCGGGCGAACGACTCGGCCTTCCGGTTCGCGCGGCCGGTGAGGAGCCGCGAGTTGTACACCTCGATGGCGTCCGCCGAGGCCAGTTCCGCCTCGCTGACGTGCGGGGCGACGCCGCTGCGGGATCCTGAAACGGGTGGGGGATGACGGCGATGCCGCCCGCGTCGTGGATTCGATCGAGCGTCTCGCCGAACGGGCGGCCGATCGGGACGGGTTCGCCGATGCCGAGCGCGAGGACGTGACCGGCCGCGCTCGTCACCTCCATGCCGGGGATGCCGATGAGTCCGTAGTCGGGGGCGAGTTCGGCCGCGCGGGCGCTCGCCTCGTACTCGTCGTGATCGGTGACGGCGATCGCGTCGGCGCCGACCGCCGCCGCCTGCTCCAAGAGCATCTCGACGGGATCGCGGCCGTCGTAGGAGTGCGACGAGTGGGTGTGAAGCTCGACCGACAGCACGGGGTGCGCTTCGCGGCCGGCGGCCAAAAACGCGCCGGTCCGGGCGGAACGGTTTCCTACCCGGCCCGCGTCACCGAGCGCGTGCGCTCCCTGCTACCACGAACGTCGGGTGTCGCGCGGTGAACGACGGGACGCTCGCCGACGTGCTCGTCGATATCCTGTTGAACGTCCAACTCATGCTCTCGACGGTCGCGTTCGTCCTGTCGCTCGTCGCCGCGCGCGGCTACGCCGGATCCCCGTGGGGACGCGTTCTCCGGCTGATGCCGGTCCTCATCGGGTGCCTCGTCACCGTCGACCTCCTCCAGCGCGCGGTCCCCGACGCGATCTTCGTGCCCGCGTCCGGACTGCTCTGGACGGTCGCCACGATCACCATCGTCCTGATGACGTCTCGTCTCGTCGCGATGGTCCGGAGGGCCGAGCCGTGACGGCCGTCGCGGCGCTCGCGACGGCCCTGTTCGGACTCGAAGTCGTCGTCATCCTCGCGTGTACGGCCGTTCTCGCGTGGCTGGTCGCCCGGGACACGACGCACCTGCTCTATCCGGAGGGCATCCGGTGGCTCGCGGCGACGCTCGCGGTGACCGCGGCGGCGACGACGCTCGACCTCTGCCACATGACCGGTGCGTTCGGGAGTGCCGCCGCGGACGTGATCGCCGAGGCGACGTACGCGGTCGCGGCCGCGTTCGCCGTCGGGTCGATGTGGTACTTCGCGCGCGACTTCGTGCGGACGGAAAACCGGACGTTCGACGGAGCGGACGTCCGCGACCGCGAGAGCGACGATGGGGGGTTCGAGGATGCCTGAGGTCCCCCGGGCGCTCCGCGAGGTCGAGGCGGGCGCGCAGGTGCTCGTCACGCTCTCACCGCACGCCTCGACCCTCGATCGTCTCCCGGACGCCGCGTTCCGCAACCTCCTCGTCATCCAGACGAACGCGCTCCCCGGCGAGACGGAGCGGGCCGTCCGCGAGCGCGGCCTCGATCCGGATCGCGTGGGCGTGATCCCCGTCACCGGCTCGACAGTCCGCTACGACGGCCCGCTGTGGGTCGCCGACCGGGTCAGTCCCGGTGACCTCACGGGCCTCAGCATCGCGTTCTCGAACGCTCTCCGGTACGTCCGCGAGGGCGGATGGGTGGCCTTCGACGACCTCGCCACGCTCTCCATGTACGCGGATGCGGACTCGCTCCAGCGCTTCGTCTCGTCGCTCGCCACCGCGGCCCGCGAGACGGGCGCGACGGGCACCTACGGCGTCACCGACGGCGTGCTCGACGAGTCGGACGTCGCGGGCCTTCTCGGGTCGATGGACGCGCGCGTCGAGTGATCGCCGAGCGTCGATACCCACGAACGTGCACATAGAAACGCATAAACGACGCCCGACGAACCATGAAGGTGAATGACTCTCGCCGAGTCGGATCGCGAACGCGTCGTCGGGGAACTGGGTCGGGACCCGACGCGCGCCGAGGCCGCGCTGTTCGAGAACCTCTGGAGCGAGCACTGCGCGTATCGCTCCTCGCTACCGCTGCTCTCCGCGTTCGACTCGGAGAGCGAGGACGTCGTCGTCGGACCCGGTGACGACGCCGCGGTGATCGAAGTGGGCGACGGGATCTACGCCACGTTCGGCGTCGAATCGCACAACCACCCCTCCTACGTCGATCCGTTCGACGGCGCGGCGACGGGCGTGGGGGGGATCGTCCGCGACACGCTCTCGATGGGCGCCTACCCCGTCGCGCTCGCTGACTGCCTCTACTTCGGCGGCTTCGAGCGCGAGCACTCGCGCTACCTCCTCGACGGCGTCGTCGAGGGCATCAGCCACTACGGCAACGCGATCGGCGTCCCCACCGTTTCGGGCAGCACGGCGTTCCACGAGGGCTACGAGGGCAACCCGCTCGTGAACGTCGCCTGCGTCGGTCTCCTCTCGCCCGACCGCCTCGTCACGGCGGAGGCACAGCGACCCGGCAACCGCCTCGTGCTCGTCGGAAACAGCACGGGCCGCGACGGCCTCGGTGGCGCCTCGTTCGCCTCCGAGGACCTCGCGGAGGACGCCGAGACCGAGGACCGCCCCGCGGTGCAGGTCGGCGACCCCTACGCCGAAAAGCGCCTCGTCGAGACCAACGAGGCGCTGATCGACGCCGGTCTCGTGCAGTCCGCGCGCGACCTCGGCGCGGCCGGTCTCGGGGGTGCCTCCTCCGAACTCGTCGCGAAGGGGCGCCTCGCTGTCGCCTCGACCTGAACGCCGTCCACCAGCGCGAGCCGGGGATGAACGCGACCGAGATCCTCCTCGCGGAGTCCCAAGAACGCATGGTGTACGAGGTCGATCCCGAGAACGTCGACGCCGTCCGCGAGATCGCCGAAAAGTACGATCTGGGGTGCTCCGACATCGGCGAGGTGACGGTCGACGGCCGGTACGTCTGCGAGTTCGACGGCGACGTCGTCGTGGACGCGCCCGCCGAGTTCCTCGCGGACGGCGCGCCGCTCAACGACCTCCCGATGGAGACGCCCGAGACGCCCGCGACGGACTACGACCTCCCGGCCCTCGCCGAGGCCTTCGAGGCCGTCGTCGCCAGCCCGAACGCCGCCTCGAAGCGGTGGATCTACCGGCAGTACGACCACGAGGTCGGTGCGCGCACCGCCGTCCGGCCCGGCGAGGACGGCGCGGTGCTCGCACTCCGCGAACTCGCGGACGCCGACGCAGCTGTCGCGGACGCGCCCGGCATCGCGCTCGCCGCGGGCGCGAACCCGAACTGGACGGCCTGCGAGCCGTACGCGGGCGCGTACGCCACCGCGGTCGAGAACGCGACGAACCTCGCGGCGGTCGGCGCCGAACCCGTCGCCGCGGTCGACTGCCTCAACGGCGGGAACCCCGAGAAGTCGGACGTCTACGGCGGCTTCGGCGCCATCGTCGACGGTCTCGCCGACGGCTGTCGCGACCTTTCTGTACCTGTCGTCGGCGGGAACGTCTCGCTCTACAACGACAGCGAGGCCGGTCCCATTCCGCCGACGCCGACGCTCGCGGTCCTCGGCACCACCGATACCGTCGACGCCCCCGGGAGCGCCCTCGCGGGCGACGGAACGCTCCTCCTCGTCGGCGGCCACGACGAGCGCCTCGGCGGCTCCGAACTCCTCGCCGAGTTCGGCGGGAGCGACGCTTTCCCCGAAGTGCCGGAGAACGCCGGAGACCTCGTCGCGACGCTCGCGCGCGTCGCGGGCGACGACTCGGTGAGCGCCGTCCACGACGTCAGCGACGGCGGTCTCGCCGTGACGCTCGCCGAAGGACTCACCGCCGACGCCGGCGCGGACGTCTCCGTGCCGTCGCTCGCCGCGCTCTTCTCCGAGGCGCCCGGGCGCGCCGTCGTCGAGACGACCGATCCCGCGGCGGTGCGCGCGGCCTTCGACGGCGTCGCGGACGTCGTCGAGATCGGGTCGAGCGACGACTCGGGGACGCTCGCCATCGACATCGGTGACGTCGAGAGCGGGGGAGTCGCGTTCGACCACGACGCCGTCGCGGCGTTCCGCGAGACGATCGCGGCCGCGATGGAGTGAGGAGCGAGCTTTTTTCGCGACCGAGGGCGAGGGACCGGTATGCTCGACACGACCGACGGTGAGTCGCCGACCCGCGCCGCCGGCTGGTCGCTCCTCATCGCCTGCCTCCTCACCGCGCTCGTCTACGCGGGTTTCTGGAACCGGACGCTCCCGTCCGTCGCGCCCGCGACCGTCGCGCTCGCCGCGATCGGCGGCGTCGTCGTCGGTCTCGCGCTCGCGGTCGTGGAGTCGCGCGCGGCGTGGGCGCCGACGGCGTTCGGCGCGTGGCTCCTCCTGCTCTGCGGGGTCGTCCTCGGCTTCCTCGCGTCGGGACTCTCGCCCGCGGCGGCGCTCGCGCTCGTCGTCGCCGCGTGGAGCACGGGGGTCGCGCGGGCGGCCGTCGCCGCGCGCTAACCGAGGAAGGGGAGGACGAAGGCGATCACCGCGCCGATGACGAAGACCGCCGCACCGTAGGCGACCTGCGTCCTCGTGTACGATTGCATCGGCGACGTGGTACGCCCCTCGTGTGTCGTGTCCATATGCTGTGTTTCGACCGCGCGCGCCTTTCCGTTTTCGGACCCTCGCGAGCGGCGAGCGATGCCGCCGCGTTCTCGTGACGTCGCGAGCGGCGCCCTCCGGACGCTCTTCTCGGGGCGCGACGGCCGGCTCGCCCAGTCGGACACCTTTTCAGGGGGTGCCTGCCTATCACGCGTATGACCCTCACGAAGCGCGTCATCCCGTGCATCGACGTCGACCTCGACGAGGACGGGAACGCGGCCGTCTACACGGGCGTGAACTTCGAGGACCTCGAATACACGGGCGACCCCGTGGAACTCGCGAAGAAGTACAACGAGGCGGGCGCGGACGAGTTCGTCTTCCTCGACATCACGGCGAGCGCCGACGGGCGCGAGACGATGCTCTCCGTCGTCGAGAGCGTCGCGGACGAGGTGTTCATCCCGCTCACCGTCGGCGGCGGCATCCGCGACACCGACGACATCAAGGAGACGCTGCGCGCCGGCGCGGACAAGGTCTCCATCAACACCGGCGCCCTAGAGCGCCCCGAACTCATCACGGAGGGCGCGAAGGCCTTCGGCAGTCAGTGCATCGTCATCAGCGTCGACGCGCGCCGGCGCTTCGACGAGGACGGCGAGCACTACGCGCGGGTGGACGGCGAGTCCTGTTGGTTCGAGTGCACCGTGAAGGGCGGGCGCGAGGGCACCGGCATCGACGTCGTCGAGTGGGCCGCCGAAGCCGAGGAGCGCGGCGCGGGCGAACTCTTCGTGAACTCCATCGACAAGGACGGCACGAAGGACGGCTACGATCTGCCGCTCACGAGCGCCGTCTGCGACGCCGTCTCCACGCCCGTCATCGCCTCCTCCGGCTGTGGCGAACCCGAGCACATGCTGGAGGCCTTCGAGTCGGGCGCGGACGCCGCGCTCGCGGCCTCCATCTTCCACTTCGAGGAGTACACCATCGAGGAAGTGAAGGAGTACCTCGACGAGAACGACGTACCGGTGCGGTTGTAGGCGGCTTTTTCCCTCCGGGTTTTTGCGGCGAACGGAGTGAGGCGGAAAAAGGTGGAAGTGGAGGAGTCCCTCGACGAGAACGACGTACCGGTGCGGTTGTAGGCGACGTCACGCACCGCGATACGACGTGAGAAGCGAGATCGGGAGGACGATTACCGCGCGGTCTCGAACGCGGTCCGGAACTCGTTCATCTGCTCGTCGACGAGCGTCGCGCCCTGTTCGAGGCAGTCGAGGGGGTCGGCGCCCTCCGTCTTCAGCGTGAGGACGGGTTCGGTCTGGCCGCCGGACTGCTCTGGGTTCTGGTCGTACGTCGCGGCGGCGACGTCGTCGAGTTCGAGCAGCGCGCCCTTCAGCACGTTCATGAACGTGTGGTCCTCGCCCGCGATCTCGATCGTCAGCTCTGTGTCCTGCTGCTCGATGACCCGGAGATCCATACACGTACGGTCGGTTCTGCGGCGTTTCAACGTTGCGGTCGCGCCCGTTCGCGTCCGCGTCCGCGTCCGCGTCCCGCCGCCGTTTAAGGACGCGCGGGCCGAGCGACCGGTATGGTCTCCACCGTTCTCCTCGCCGGCGGCGCGGGCGCTCTCGTCTGCTGGCTCCTCGTCCTCGCCGCCGCGCTCGCCCGCGCACTCCGCCCCGGGATGGCGCTCCGGGCCGGCCTCCCGCTCGGCGCGCTCGTCGGCCTCGGCGTCGCGATCGTCGCGGGTCTCGCGCCCGCGACGGCGCTCGCGCCCGCGGTCGTCCTCGGGACGCTCGTCTCGCTCGCCTGCGTCCGCGCGCTCGACGGCGTCGGCGACGAGTGGAGTCGGCGCCTCCGCACGCGCTTCCTCTTCGGCGTCCCGTGGGGGACGCTCGTCGTCGTCGCGGGCGTCGCCGGCTTCTACCTGATCGTCCAACAGGGGTGGTCGCACCCGACCGACCCGCTCTCCCTCCCCTTCACCTCGTGGTCGTACCTCTACCCGCTCGGCGTGCTCACCGCGCCGTTCGCGCACGCCGGTCTCTCGCACATCACGGGCAACCTCATCGGCACCGTCGTCTACGCGCCGCTCGCCGAGTACGCGTGGAGCCACTACCCGACGCGTCGCGGCGAATCGACGTTCGGGTCGCTGCGCACCAACCCGCTCGTCCGGATCTGCTGCTTCCTCGTCGCCGTCGCCGTCGTCGCCGTCCTGACGAGCGCGCTCGCGTGGGGTCCGATCATCGGCTTCTCCGGCGTCGTCTTCGCCCTCGGCGCGTTCGCGCTCACGCGCTACCCCGTCGCCGTCGTCGCCGCGAGCGCCGCGAGCGGGTTCGCCTCCACGCTCTACGACGCCCTCCGCGACCCCATCGTCGTCGCGTCCGCCGGTCCGTCCTACGGCGGCCCGTGGTGGGCGGGCGTCGCCGTGCAGGGTCACGCGACCGGCGTCTTCATCGGCGTCCTCCTCGGCGCGCTCGTCGTCTCCGCGCGCGACGAACGCCCGAGCGGCTTCCGGCTCTGGGGCGCCGCGGTCGTCTACGCCGCGAGCGTTCCGCTCTACGTCATCTGGTGGTATCGCGGACCCTCGACGTACGTCCTCTTTCGGGGACTCGGCGTGCTGTTCGTCGTCGCGCTCGGTCTCTTCGTCGCGGCCGGCGTCCGTGCGCGCTCGGGGTCCCTCCTCGCGCGATTCAACACCGGACTGACGCGCCGGCAGGTCGCGACGCTCTGCCTCTGCTTCCCCCTCCTCGTCACCGCCATGGTCGCCGTCCCCGTGAACGTCACCACCGTCGCGCCCGGCGCGGGAGCGGGCGTGGGGGCGAGCGGAGGTGCCAGCGCGAACGCGAGCACGGGCGCGGACGACGCGATCCACGTCCGCGGGTACACCGTCACCTACGCCGAGGACGTCCCGAACGAGCGCGTGGGCGCGCTCGACCTCGACCTCTGGAACGAATCGACGAGCGTGAACGCGAGCGGCGTCATCGTCTCGAACCCCGGACGCGCGATTTGGACGCAGGCCGTCTCGGCGACCTCGCTCGCCTACTCGGGACGCGCGTCGGTCCGCGTCGGCGGCGTCGGATGGAGCGAGACCGTCACCGCCGATCGATCCGGGTGGGCGCCGGTCGGCGCTTCCGACGTCTACCGCGTCGCCCTCGACGGACCCGACGGCGACCGCACGCTCGCGTACACCTCGGCGAACGAGACGGCGACGCCCGTGATCGCCGGTCGAAACGTCACCGTCGCGAACACCCCGGACGGGTTCGCGCTCGTCGTCTCCCACGCGAACGAGACGCTCGGCCGGACGCCGATCCCCGCGGAGAACGCCACCGCGACCGCCGGCGGTCTCGGCTTCGGGCACGCCGGGAAATACCTCGTCGCCGCGCACAACGGGACGCGCCTCACGATCGCGACGCGCGAGACCTACGACTGAGACCAGTCGATCCGGTACACCTCGACGTCGAGCGTCTCGCGCGCGCTCGTGTGGAAGTCGAACTGCCGCGCGACGTCGAACTCGGCGGCGAACGCGTCCGTCACCGCTCCCCCTTCGTCCGCCGCGAACGACGCCGCGAAGTCGCGGCTCCCCGCGTTGTGAATCGACCACGAGACGTCCGCGAGATCTGCCGCCGTCGCGAGGAAGCGCCGGTCCGCGTGCCGCCTCTCCCGCTGCGCGCCGAACGGCGGGTTCATCACGACCGTCACCGGGCGCGCGACGTCGAGCGGCGGGTCCCTCGCGTCACCGCGCACCCACGCCACGGGCGTCTCGGGCGCGACGCGGGACTCGTTCGCGCGCGCGATCGCGAGCGCGTCGCCGTCCACGTCGAGACCGACGACGCGCGCCGGATCGCGGCACGCCGCGCCGAGCGCCAGCATCCCCGTGCCGGTGCCGAGATCGAGGACGACATCGTCGAGATCGCCGCGCAGATCCGCGGTGTGGAGCAGGTGCGCCGCGAGCCCCGCGGGCGTCGGATACTGCTCGCGCTCGACGTCCGGATCGTCGAAGCCCGCGACGTCGGCGAGACGCCGTTCGAGGGCGCGCTTCATGACGAACGAGAGAAGCGCGAGCCGAAAAGCCGCGTCGGTCGCGGACGGGCGATCACCGGACCGTGGGCGAGAGCCGGTTCGGGCGGCTCGCGTCGCTCGCTCAGCCCCCCGCTCGCCTCAACGTGGTTTCGGCGTCGACGCCGGAATCACGCTGCTCGCGTGTCGCTCCCTTCGGTCGCTCCCGCTCGCTTTACCGTGGCTCCTCCCTGCGGTCGGAACCACGCTCACCACGTCCCGTGGAAGGTGTCGAACTCCATCTCGTCGAGGGGCTTGTTGCCGACGGCGCACTCGTACTCGCCGGGCGTCAGCATCGGCTTGTGGAATCGCGGGCCGTCGTCGGTCGTGATGCGCGGACAGCCCGTGTTGACGAAGGCGTCCATGTCGAAGTTCCGCAATCTGTCCGGCGTCACCTCGTCCATCGTGATGAGGTAGGCGTCGTCGTTGTTCTCGACGATCTCGTTCGCCTGCTCCCAGCGGCCCTGTCCGATCTTCGTGCAGAAGATGACGCCCCACTTCTCGGCGTCCATCGCCTTATGTACCGAGGCGTAACGCTGCTTCATGAACTGCTCGTGGTCCGCGACCGTCACCACGTTGTTCACGGGATCGGCGATGACGACGTTCTTCTCGGGATGCTCCATCGCCAGCCCGACGGGGTGGAACTTCCCGCCGCCGACGTAGAGCACCTGATCGGCGTCGATGTCCGCGGACGCGTAGTTGCAGCCGAGGACCTGCCCTTCGTGCGTGAGGCGCTCGTCGCCGCGGCGCGTGTGGACGGTGAAGCCGCGCTCCTCCAGCCACTCGCGCATCTCCTCGAACTTGTTCATGTGCTGGGCGGTGGTGACGAGACCGACGTCACCGACGTCGAGTTCGTCGAGGGCGTCCTCCATGATGGGCGTCACCTCGACGTTCGAGAAGAGCGGGACGTAGATGATCTTCTCCGAGTCCTTCATCGGAGAGTGCCCGAAGTGGACGAAGACGTCCGTTCGGCGCATCATGTACGTGTCGAGGTCGCAGGCGCCGTAACAGGGCTTCCCCGAGATCATCACGCGAACGCCCTCCGGCAGGAGTTCGCGCAGGTCGTCCGCGACGTGGGGCGCGCGGCGCTTGAGGCCCTCGGGGAACTGCATCCCGACCTTCTCCGCGTCGCGCTCCTCGACCGCCTCGACGATGCGCTCCAGTTCGTAATCCCACGTTCGGTCGTGTCGCAGCGACATCCCCGTGTTCCGGAGGTCGCCCGCCGACCGCTCGTCCTGACTCATTGGACCCTCGTACTGGATCTGGCCGTATAACCTCGGCGTTTCACGGGGTCTCCGACCGTGTGCGACGCTCACGCCCACCGCCGCGATTGATCGACGCGCCGGACGCGTCCGCGAGAAGCGCGCCAACTGCACCCATACCGTGATCGAGACGGCACGCTTTTCCGTCGGATGGCGCACGTACACGCCGTGTCCGAACGTCCGAACTCGCAGAGCGGAGCGCATCACGTAGGTGATACGGGCCACTCCGCGGTGAATCGACGGAGCTTCCTCGGCGTGGCCGGCGCGGCGGCCACGACCGCGATGGCCGGCTGCAGCGGAATGGGCGGCAGCGGCGGCGACAGCACGCCGACCCTCCGCGTGACCGCATGGAGCGGCAACTACGGGGAGCGCTTCGAGAAGGCGATCAAGCCCATCTTCGAGTCCCGATTCGACGCGACGCTCGAAGTGAACACCGGGTGGAACAGTCTCCTCGCGAAGATCCAGTCCGCGCCGAAGGACGACCCGCCGTTCGACGTCACGGTCACCTGCGAACCCGTCTACTACAACGGCCGGAACGCGGGACTCTTCGAGCCGCTGCGCTACGAGGAGAACATCCCGAACATCGATCACGTCTACGACTACTACAAGAACGTCCGCCCGATCACGCACGGCGCGCCCGCGGACGGCGCCCCGCTCACGATCCTCTACCGGGATAGCCTCGACCAGCCGGTGGAGACGTGGAGCGACTTCACGAGTCAGACGGTGCAGAACTCGGCGGGCGTCGGCGTCGACTCCGGCTTCTGGATCTACCCCCTGCTCGGCGCGGCCGTCGGGACGGACGCCGCCCCGAGCGCCGGCGAACTCTACCAGAAGCAGTACCACGACACGCTCATGGACACGCTGGAGACGTGGCCGATCACGGGGTGGGCGGCCTCCGGCACCGACGTCTGGCAGCAGTTCCGGAACGGCATCATCGACGCCGCCCAGTGGTACTTCGGGCAGGTCTACTACGACATGGAGAACCACGAGGACGTCTCGTTCTCCATGCCGTCGGCGAACGCGGGCTACATGGACAACTGGGCGGTCGTGCGCGGCACGAGCAAGCGCACCCTCGGCGAGCAGTTCATCAACATGCTCCTCGATCCGGAGGTGCAGAGCAAGTGGTCCGAGGACCACCCGCTGTTCTTCACCACGGACGAGATGACGTACGCGGGCGACCTCGGGGACTACCTCCCCACGAACGCCGAGGAGGCCCAGCAGATGGCCCTCCCGCGCTGGGACGACCTCGCCCCCTACTCCGAGACGTTCTCGAACAAGTTCAAGCGGATGAAGACGCAGAGCTAATGGCCTCGGTCACCCTCAGCGGCCTCCGCAAGGAGTACGGCGATCTCACGGCCGTGGACGGTCTCGACCTCGACGTGGACGACGGCGAGCTGCTCTGCCTGCTCGGCCCGTCCGGGTGCGGGAAGTCCACGACGCTACGCATGCTCGGCGGCCTCGAAACCCCGACGGACGGCGACGTCCACATCGGCGACGAGCCGGTGACCGACCAGCCGCCGTACGAGCGCAACACGTCGATGGTGTTCCAGTCGTGGGCGCTGTTCCCACGCAAGTCCGTCATCGAGAACGTCGCGTTCGGGCTGAAGATGGACGGCGTGAGCGAGGACGAGCGCCGCGAGCGCGCCCGCGAGATGCTCGACGTCGTGGAGATGGGCGAGTTCGTCGACCACGACCCGACCGACCTCTCGGGCGGCCAGAAACAGCGCGTCGCGCTCGCGCGCTCGCTCGCCATCGAGCCGGACGTCCTCCTGCTCGACGAACCCCTCTCGAACCTCGATAAGCGCCTGCGCGAGCAGATGCAACTCGAACTGCGGAACATCCACGACGCGGTGGAGACGACGTTCGTCCACGTCACGCACGACCAGAACGAGGCGTTCACCCTCGCCGACAGCATCGCCATCATGCACGACGGCGACATCGAGCAGATCGGCGCGCCCCGCGAGGTGTACGACGACCCGGTGAGCCTCTTCATCGAGGAGTTCCTCGGCGACACGAACCTCGTCGACGCGACGGTCGCCGAGGTGACGGAGACGGGCGTCATCGCGGACACCGCATTCGACACCGAGGTCGACGTCCGAACCGGCGACGCGGCCGTCGCGCAGGGGGACGGGCTGTCGGTGTCGTTCCGGCCGGAGGAACTCGACGTCGAACGCGTCGAGGGCACCGACGGCGACGGCGCCTCCGCGGTCACCGGCGAGATCACGGACGTCCTCTACCGGGGGTCGACGGTGCGCTTCTACGTCGATCTCGGCGGGGAGCACTTGTTCTTCGAGCAGAGCGTGGGCGCGGACACCGCGTTCTCGGCCGGCGACGTCGTCCGAGTGTCGTGGGATCCCGACGACCTCCTCGCCTTCGCCGCCGACGGCGCGCGCGTCGGTCGAGGTGAGACGTGATGGCGGGGTCCGAGTCCATGTTCGCGTGGCTCGGCGAGCGCATCAAGGGCCGGGACTCGCGAAACGTCTTCCTCATCGCGCCGCTCGCGGCCTTCGAACTCGCGTTCTTCGTCATCCCCTTCCTCATCCTCGTCCGAATGAGCCTGAACGCGAGCGCGCAGGCCGGTCCCTACCAACCGGGGTTCACGCTCGGGGCCTATCGCGCCGTCTTCGCCTCCGACCTCTACCGGCAGCTCGTCGCCTTCTCGTTCGAACTCGGCGTCGCCGCGACCGTCATCTCGGTGTTCCTCGCGCTGTTCTACGCGTACGCCGCGTATCGGGCCGATGGTCTCCGGAAGTCGCTCCTGCTGTTCTCGATCATCCTCCCGCTGCTGACGACGCTCGTCGTGAAGACGTACGCGTGGCGGCCGCTCCTCGCTCCACGGGGCGTGCTGAACGACGTGCTGCTCGGGCTGGGAGTGATCGGGAGTCCGATCCAGTTCGCGCCCGGGATCGTCGGCACGGTGATCGGGCAGGTGTACATCGTCTTCCCGTACGCCGTGCTCTCCATCTACAGCGTGCTCTCGACGATGGACTGGGACACCGTCGAGGCCGCACGCGACCTCGGCGCGTCCCGACCGCGCTCGTTCCTCGAGGTCGTCGTCCCCGAGGCGCTCCCCGGGATCGCGGTCGCCACCGTCGTCTCGTTCGCGTGGAGCGTCGGCGCGTACGCCGCGCCCTCCCAGCTCGGATCGGGCGCGCAGACGACGTTCGCCATGGAGATCGAGAGCCTGATGCTCACGCAGTTCGACTACCCGACGGGCGCGGCGCTCAGCCTCCTGATGCTCGCCGCGATGCTCGTCGTCTCGCTCGGCGTACTGCGACTGCTCACCGGCTCGATCGGGGGTGTCGAGGGTGTCTGAGGTCGAACTCTCCCGCGAGCGCGCGGAGGACGTCCTCTTCCGGGCCGGCTACTGGCTACTGTTCGCGCTGATCATGCTCCCCATCGTCGTCGTGTTCGTCACGTCGTTCCAGCGGGGGCAGTACCTCACTTTCCCGCCGCACGGCTTCAGCCTGCAGTGGTACCGACAGTTCTTCGCGAGCGCGGAGTGGCTGAGCGCCGTCCGCGACAGCGTCGTCATCGGCGTCGGCGCGTCGGTGCTCTCGACCGTCCTCGGCGTGATGGGATCGCTCGCGGTGCAGCGCTCGGACTCCACGCTCGCGCGCGTGCTCCCGCCCATCATCCTCCTCCCGCTCCTCCTGCCGCCGGTCGTCATCGGGCTGACGCTGCTCATCTACTTCAACCGCATCGGTTTCACGAACACCTACCTCAACATCATCGTCGCGCACACGCTGTGGGCGACGCCACTCGTGTTCTTCGTGATGCAGTCGGTGTTCGCGCGCTTCGACTGGGACCTCCGGGACGCCGGGATGGACCTCGGGGCGCGCCCGAGTCGGGTCTTCTACCACGTCGTGCTCCCGAACGTCCGCGGCGGCGTCCTCATCTCCGCCGTGGTGGCGTTCATCGTCAGCCTGCAGGAGTTCATCATGGCGATGTTCCTCAAGAGCTACGGGGTGCAGACCGTCCCCGTGCTCGCGTGGACGTCGCTCCAGTCGTCGCTGACGCCGCTCGTCAGCGTCGTCTCGACGTTCCTCGTCGCGGTCTCGATCATCGGCGTCCTCGTCTCCGCGGCCCTGATGAACATGGAGTGGCTCGCCGAGCGGCTCTGACGGCTCGATCCCCCCGGGGATCCGTCGGCCGCGCCGCCGCACCACCGCGCCGCCGCGCCGCCGCGACGAAGGCGTCTCGAATCCGGGCGATTCGCGTCGACCACTTGAGGGGCTTGGCCATCCAGCCACCGGGGTTAATCCCGAGACGAGAGAACGGAGAGTAGAATGCCGACGCGGGATCGGGACCGGATCGGTTCGGCCGTGCAGTTCGACGAGTGCGCGCACTGCGGGCGCGAACTCGAGAGCGGCACGTGGCAGCCGGTCCGGACGGTGGAGGGCGACGACGGCGTGCTCTCCTTTCACGCCTTCTGCGACGACGAGTGCCGCGACGCGTATGATCCGGCCGCGGACTGAGAGCTTCGGAACGCTTAGGATCCGGGCACGCACACGTCCGGACATGGAGAGCGACTGGGGCGACTGGCTGCCGCGAGCGGTCGCCGACGCCGACCCCGACGGGGTCGACGCGTGGTATCTCGGTTGTAACGGCTTCGTGCTGAAGGCGAGCGACGGGACGACGGTCTTCGTCGATCCCTACCTCGGCACGGGCGATCCGCCGCGGACGATCCGGATGATTCCCGTGCCCCTCGACCCGACGGACGTCGAGGCCGCGGACGCGGTGCTCGCGACGCACGAGCACTCCGATCACGTCGATGGCCCGAGTCAGGCCCCGATCCTCGAGACGACGGGCGCGACCTTCTACGGTCCCGACGCCTCGATCGACGTCGTCGAGGAGGAGGAGTGGCCGGTCAACTACGGCGTCGCGGACGACCAGTTCGCCGAGGTGACCGAGGGCGACACCCTCGACGTCGGCTCCTTCACCGTTCACGTCGTCGAGACGAACGATCCGGACGCCGAACACCCCGTCGGCTACGTCTTCGAGCACGACGCCGGGACGTTCTTCCACGCGGGCGACAGCAGGCCGAGCGACACCTTCGCCGACCTCGGCGAACGCTTCGACATCGACGCGGGCGCGCTCGCCTTCGGCACCGTCGGCACCATCCCCGATAAGGAGACGCGCGAGCCGAAGCGCACGCGGTGGTACAACGACGAGAACCAGATCGTCGAGTGCGCGCGCGACCTCGAACTCGATCGGCTCGTCCCGACGCACTACGACATGTGGAAGGGGCTGACCGCGGACCCGACGGTTCTCCACCACCACGCGAAGAGCTTCGAGCATCCCGCGGAACTCGAACTCGTCGAGATCGGCGATCGCTTCTCGCTCTGAGGGCACGGAGATACCCTGAGACGGATTCTCACGAAACACAACGGGTAAGCCCCCGGGTCACGTTCATCCGACAACGATGGAGCCAGTCACCGTCGCCGTCCCGCGAAAGGGTCGCCCGCTCGAAGCCGTCCTCGATCGGCTGGCGGGCCATCCCGACGCACAGCGGGTCGCCGACGACGTGACGGAGACGCTCCGCCGCGAGAAGGCCGTGACGAAGGGGAACGCGACGGCCGCCGCGAACGTCTACGATCGGCTCGCCGACTACAGCGATCCCGACGATCCCTATCGGCCCGACTACACGCTCCTGCGCGACGACCGCGAGGGCAAGCCCCGGCGGATCGTCTTCGACAGCCTCACGCTCGACGTCGCGGGCGTCCCCGTCCGCCTCGTGGGGCGCGAGGAGCCGTTTCGCGCGCTGCGCAAGCACGAGTTCGCGCTCGGCTTCGACAGCGCCGACCTCGTCTTGGAGGAGGTCGTCGGTCTCCGCGGCGAGCCGCTCGCCACGATCGCGGACGTCAACGAGCGCATCGACCCGCAGGACACGGACGTCCGCGTCGTCACCGGCATCGGAGACACGGTGTACCACACGCTGATGGGTGACGCCGACGCCCTCGACGCCGACGCCTTCGATCGCGCCTTCCTCGACGCCTACGAGGGACCGCTCTGCATCTCGCCGCGCTACGAGCGCCTCGTCGAGGCCGTCGTCGGTCTCGAAGCGCTGGCGGGCGTCGAGTTCGTCTATCCCGCCGAGGGCGAGGAGGAGGAGGCCGCCATCGCGGACGTCGGTCTCGGCGTCTACCTCACCGTCACCGGCTCGACCGCGCGCGAGCACGGTCTCGCGCTCGGCGAGCGCCTCTTCCCGAGCGAGACCGTGCTCATGGAGAACGCGAGCGAGGTGGACGAGATGGCCGAGAACGCCGAGGCCCTCGAACGCGTCCGCGAGTCCGTCGCCACCGGCGTCGAGACCGAACTGCCGGTCGCGTAGGTGGGGACGGCCGCGGGAAGAAACGCTATACGTCGCGCCCGCCTCAGGACACCCATGCCCACTCTCCGACTGGACCCGCACGTCCACTCGGACGCGTCCTACGACGGCCACGAGCCCGTCGAACTCCTCTTGGAGCACGCCGCGGATATCGGACTCGATGGCGTCGTCGTCACCGACCACGACGAGATCGACGCGTCGCTGCGCGCGGCGCGCCTCGCCCCCGACTACGGTCTGGTCGGCGTGCCGGGCGTCGAGGTGTCGACGAAACACGGCCACCTGCTCGCCGTCGGCGTCACCGAGTGTCCCGCTCCCGGACGCGGCTATCGCGAGACCGCCGCGGCGGTCCGCGAGGCCGGCGGCGTCGCCATCGCACCCCACCCCTTCCAGCGCTCGCGCCACGGCGTCCGGCGGCGCCACCTGACGCCGCGGGACGGCGAGCACCCGATCGACGCCGTCGAGATCTACAATTCGATGCTGTTCACGGGGTATCGGAACCGCCGCGCGCGGCGCTTCGCGCGCTCGCAGGGTCTCCCCGGCATCGGGTCGAGCGACGCCCATTACCTCATGAACGTCGGGCGGGCGTACACGACGGTCGACGTCCCCGGCCCGGACGCGCCCGCGAGCGTCGACTACCGGGACGTCGTCGCCGCGATCCGCGGCGGCGCGACGGGCGTCGCGGGCGGGCGGACGCCGGTCCGGCGGAGCGCGAGCCAGTACGCCCGCGGCGCGCTCAGGAAGGGCGTGTTCGCCGCGACGTCGCGCGCGCCGTTCGTGCCCGCGTACCCGGTGTCGATGCGAGACGGGTAGCGTTCAGCGCTCGACGCCGAGTTCGGCCGCGCGCTCGGCGGCGAGTTCCGCCACCTGCTCGACCGTGAGGTCGGACTGGTCGGCCAGCACTCGACAGAGCATGCCGAGTTGCGTCGCGGCCGTCCGCTGGAGCGCGTGGGGGTCCTCCGTCTCGTTCCCGAAGAAGAACTCGTTCTCCTCGGTCTCGTCGAGGACGCCGACGTAGACCGATCGCAGGTCGTCGCGTTCGAGCGTCTCGATCGCCCGCTCCCGTACCTCCTCGAACTCCGTCGTCGCATCGTCGTGCTCGCTCACGCCTCGAGTTACGTCGGCGCGGCGAAAAGCCCACGGACTCGGGCGTATCCCGCGGGTTCAAGGCCGGTGGCGCCTCACTCCGGGGCGTGCGCCTCACGGACGCGGCGGTGTTGCGGGGATGGATGGCCTACGAGACCCGGCGGGCCGCCGAGACGACGCCGCTCGACGTCGATCCCGCGCTCGTCTCGCACGCGGTGTCGTCGCGCGCGAAGCGCCGCGCGGGCGCGTGCCGGCACACGCCCCTGCCGGACGGCGAGATCGGCGTCCGACCGGACTGGGACGCGCATCCCGCGATTCACCGGGAGACGACGGTGACGCTCGCCGCCCGCGCCGCCGAGTCGTTCGACGAGGCGACGCTCCGCGGCGTCCTCAGTCACGAACTCCTCCACGTCGAGCAGGTGCAGGCGTACGGCGTCACCGATCACGGACCGGCGTTCCGCGAGCGCGCCGCCGCGCTCGACGTTCCGCTCACCTGTCCGTCGTTCGCCGAACCGGCCTACCGACTCCGCTGTGCGGGGTGCGATGCGGTCGTCGGGCGGCGCTATCGGCGCTGCCCGTCCGTCGAGACGCCCGAGCGGTACCACACGAACTGTTGTGACGCTCCGCTCGCCGTCGAGGACTGCCGGTAGCGTCCGCGTCCGTCCGCACTCGAATCCGTCCGCTTACAACCCCGACTGACTAACCGATAAGTATGTCTCACGTGTCCGCGTCCGGCGAGGGGCACGACACGCGAACCGTCGTGGTCAGCCTCGTCGTCGGCGTCTTCTTCGGGGGAATGGTCGGTGGCGTCGCCTTCCCGACCCTCCCCCGTCTCGGCTCCATCCTCGGCTTCTCCGCGCTCGTCGTCGGCGTCATCCTCGCGATCAACCGCGCGACGCGGATGATCGTGAACGCGCCCGCGGGCGCGATCCTCGACCGCGTCGGCACCCGCAAACCGATGCTCGTCGGCTTCCTCTTCGAGGGGCTGGCCGCGATCGGCTACCTCGTCGGCTACCACGTCGGGCGCGCCGGTCCGGGCGCGCTCGCCGGTCTCCCGGTCGCGCCCTCGACGGCGAGCGCGGCGTCGTTCCTCCTCGCGCGCGTGATCTGGGGGATCGGATCCGCGTTCGTCCTCGTCGGCGCGTTCAGCACCGTGACGAAGGTGACGACGCCCGCGAACCGCGGGAAGTGGACGGGCTACATGCGCGGCGGGCAGAGCCTCGGGATGCCCGCCGGTCTCGTCGTCGGCGGGCTCGCCGCGGACGTCCTCGGCTTTCAGGCGGCGTTCGCCATCGCCGGTCTCGCCGCCGCGGTCGCGCTCGTCGTCTCCTTCTTCATCCTCCCCGATCTGACGCCCGACGAGAACGCGACAGAGGGGGAAACGCGCCTCCGGGACGTCCCGCGCCTCGCCGTCGCCGACACGCGCGTCTTCGCGGTCGGCGCGACGAACTTCGTCGTCCGGTTCCTCTACGCGGGCATCCTCCTCTCGACCGCCGTCGAGTACGCGGCCGCGAACGACATCCACGTCGGACTGCTGGACGCGACCGGCGTCAGCGGCGTCGTCCTCGCCGTCGCGGCGCTCTTCTCCGCAGTCGCGACCGTCCTCGTCGGCCCGCTCGCCGACCGCGCGCCCACGCGCTCGCACGTCGTCGTCCCCTCGATCGGTCTCCTCGGCGCCGGATTCGCGCTGCTCGCGCTCGTTCCCACGCTCCTCGGAACGTTCGCCGGCGTCGCGCTCATCGGTCTCGGCGTCGAGGGCGCGAACCTCCCGCTGATGGCGTATCTCGGCGACATCAGCCCCGAGGACGACGTCGGGAAGCTCGGCGGCGTCTACAACGTCTTCGGGGACTTCGGGGCGACGGTCGGACCGCTGGTCGCGCTCCCCCTCGCCACCGCGTACGGCTACACGGCCGAATACCTCGGCTGCGTCCTCCTCTGCGTCCTTGCGATCGGCGTCGTCGCCCTCGCCATCACGGACGACGGGACGGCCACAGTGAAGGCCGCGCCCGCGAACGATTGACGCGCCGAGCCGTAGCTTTTGCCGGCCGCGCGTCCTCCGACGGACACGACGGTCGTCCCTTGGCACACCGACAGCCGCCGGGATGGGATGCGGCCACCACCTAGCGGTAGAGGGAGACGTAGAGCGTCGCGAAGCCGACGAGGAAGCCGAGCGTCGCGCCGGCGTGGAACAGCGGGCCGGCGTCGAGTTGGTCGGCGAGCGCGGTGAGCGCGACGCCGATGCTCACGAAGGCGAAGCCGATGAAGGCGTACTCGAGTCGCCGCGACCGCGAGCGCCGATAGGCCCGGAAGCTGATGAGCGTCAGCCCGAGCGTGAGCGCGAACGTGACCAGTCTGACGCCGGCGAGGAGCAGGCGCGCGAGCGAGAGCACGACGACGGAGACGTGTATGAGCGCGCGCATAAACCTACTCCTCTTCGCCGCCGAGTTCGGACCAGAGGTCGCTGAAACGCCCGGCGAGGTCGTCCTCGCGGTTGACGTTCACGACGTACTCCCCGCGTTCGAGGCGGATCGAGAGCTCCTCGAACGCGCAGGAGTAGCGTTTGTAGTGGTTGCCGTCGTCGGCCACGGCCGTCTGCGCCGTGACGAGATCCGATTCCTCCAGCGTGTCGAGACGCCGGTAGACCGTCGGCAGGGAGATGTCGAGCACGTCGGCGAGTTCCTTCGCCGATCGCGGCTCGTCGTCGAGTGCGGCGAGCACCGCGCGCGAACGCGTGTCGCCGAGGGCATCGAGGAGTTCGTCGACCCGCTCGGAGTGCACTATCAGTACCTCACAAAGC
>NZ_BATA01000042.1 GCF_000474235.1 Halarchaeum acidiphilum MH1-52-1 | reverse complement strand
GGGGTCTGCTACCTATCCTACGCGATTGATCACCAACCGCTCCCAACTCGCTCTGATTCTCTGGGATTCCATCTCTCTGTTTGACCGCATCGAGTTCGTTCTTCGGCTCTACGGTTCACTAAGTGTTCTCCGGTTCGATGGAATCGACCGTAGGGTACCAGAAACTCAGGGAACTGTAGCACTCTGCGGCCACTTGTTAATCTTCTATGAGATCGGATAGATGGTCCACAGATCCAGTCATATCACCGCATCAACCCCCGTGGTTTACTTTGAGGTTTTACTGCATCGAGTCGTTTTTCGAACGCTCAAATGTTCTGTCAAGCGTTCCGTTACAACGTTTAGTCGTTACACTCAACAAGAGGTAGGAGTTCAATCCTGCGCCTCGATGGTGTTAGTCACTCCAAGTGAAACAGTGAGGGTGGATACCTCCCGACCATCCACACTATAAATAGTGTGATAGGGTTTATATAGGGGGTGGCCCCCTCATCAATTCTCTCCTGTTGGTCGCGGAAGTGAGTGATTGGGGGTGAAAGATGGATGCCGTTGTACAGTACTGTTGGCGGTGACGAACTGCCGTGTTTCATCATCAGCCCTCTGTGGTGGGTCGCCCTGTGTGAGTTTCGCATAGACACTGTGCAGTCGTGACTCTGTGATTGATCCGAAGGAGTCTACGAGTTGATCTCGTACACGAATGAACTCGTGAGCATTATTCGAGTCACTTCGAGAGGGGTGGTACACCTTCTCGTTCTCATAGCGGTTCTCAGCATCCTCGTTGAGGACAATCGCACAGAGACAGAATGCCACTGCCTCAGTCCGTTGTCCGAAACGTCGTCCGTCAATCTCGAAGAGTCGGCCAACTACAACCTGTGTGTGAAAGTCGGAGAGTCCGAGCTGAGAGGCGATCCCCAAGGTAGTCTTCAGCTTTAGCTGTCGGTCGCAGTCCTGACCGACCTCAACGTCATCTCGGTTCTTCCAGTAGTTGTCCCGGTTGTGCTGGTCCAGTTTCTTGTAGTGTTCCCTCTTATTGTACGATATACTCGATGGCCGGTAGAAGTCAGTCTCTTGGTCGTATCCGATTGCAGTTTCGTTGCTGGTATTGAGGGTGCGTTTCCGAGCGCGGGCCTCTTCGGCCTCCGTTGGCGTCGAGGGCCGTTCGTTCGGAGGAACCCACAGTGAGGAAGCGGAGTGAGAAGTTGTCGAATCAGATGCTGTACCTGCGGCTGGAGTAGTAGAAACAGACATGATCACACGGGCAGTTGCAGAATAGACCTGACGCTCTCAGTCAGGGTTTCCGGAGAATCTGCCTCACTCTATAAGACGGGGTCCAGTTCCTTAATACTGGTGTGAGAGACTGATACCATAGTTTCTCCACGTCTTCGTATTCCCTCTCGGACCCCTCACTCTTGAGGTACTGTTCAAGGAGTTCATCGCCACGTTCCTCTTCATCGAGGTCGTTGTCTACCCGAGTGGTTCTGAGAACTCCACCTCTGTACGGGAGCCAACTACCATCGTGGGGAAGAATCATATACACAGGGCAGAACGCACTCGTCGTGCAGATTAAACGAAAAGGCGATCAGAAGTGGCACTTCGCCGACGAGGTTCGATGTGGTTGGGCGGACGTGTATGCTCAGAGAGACGAGTTTACCTCACAGAACTCAGCTTTGCACGTTGTCGTATTGACAGAATAACTATCGAAAGCGGCGCAAGAAGCGTTCGACACGGGAGTCACGAACCAACACAACAGAAGCGAGGAGTCATTGGAGACGACTTTCACGCTGTTTTGATCCGCCAGCGGAGAGCTTAGAGCGATCGACTAAAGCTCTCCGTTCCGTTTGCACACCGTCTTCGCTGCCATTTTCGGTCGATACAGTGGAAATTCTCAACGTGCAAAGCCGAGCTCACAGAAGAAAGTTGAATCTGAGTCCGATCTTCCAGCCGACTTCTGCGGCGAGTGTAAGAAGCGACGTGGCCTACTGTTCGATAACTGAAGAACAGAACACACTCTCGATGTGCTCAGGCTCACTGGTTAAACCACCTATAAAGGCGACATAGAATCGAATCGGACCGTCAATTGAGTGAGAACGGCAGTGCAACCTTTTTGATGCCCGCCCGTTTCGGGTGTGATATGTCCGATACGTCTGCGGTTCTCGACGCCCTCCACGGGATATCCTCTCGAATCGGAGACGAGATGAGCGAGAAGGACGTGGAGAATGCGTTCCTAAATGAGGGATTCTACGAGCTACTTGGCTACGAGGGAGCGGGCCACGACCTCCGAAGTGAGTGGACTCTTCCCGACGACCGGCGGCCGGACTACGTTACTCTCGACGACAACGAATCCGTCACGGCAGTCTACGAGTTCAAGACCTCCGGGCGCGACCTCGAACCCCACGAAGAACAACTTTTCCACTACGTGGACACGTTGAAGGCCGACTATGGGATTCTCACTAATGGTGAGCAACTGCGGCTCTATCGGCGCGGTGACGACGACGCGATTCTCTCCATCGAGGTGGGTGAAGCAACCCGGAGTGATGCCGATGATCTCGTCGCCGCGCTGGAGAAACCCAAGTGGGACATCACCGACCCAGAGAGTGTCCACGACTACCTCGACCGCCTCGATGCAGTGGAACTCGACGGCGAGCTCGGACAGGAACACTTCTTCGAGACGTTCCGTTTGGAGGAGGGGAGCCCATTCGCGGACCTCGTAACCGCTCTGATGGACCTCCTCACCGAGCTTCGAGACGAGGAAGAAGCGAAGTTCGTGAAGGGAGCTTACGACTTCTGGGAGGCGAGCTACGCAAGTGAACCGGACGAGACTCCCGACTCTTGGGAGCCATTCATCGGTAACAAGCAGTCCCTCCGTGACTTTATGTTCTGTCTGGAGTCTGGGCACGCACTTCTCGCCCGTCTCCTACTCGCGAAGGCCACCGAAGACCACGACTTCTTCCCGCAGAACAGTGGCTTAGAGCGATACTTCGATGAACTCGGAGGCTTCTCGGGTACTATCGACCTCGACGCCTACCCCATCGCGGCGAACGGGATGATCGAGGATATGCGGAATCAACTCGTGGAAAGCCTCTTCGAGGACGACATCTTCATCTGGTGGACTGACGGTTACGGTGAGCAAACAGCAAGTCAACACGAGAATCCGTACAACCGCTTCCGCGACGTAGCGCAGGAGGGAAGCGACGTAACCCGAGTCAGTCCTGCGACTCGCGAGCGATTCAGCCGTGCCGTTGCGCACGTCTTCTTCTCCGTGCTGAAGTTCGATTTCTCCGAGGTGCAGGGCGACCCACTGGGCGACCTCTATCAGCGGTACTTCGACCCTGAGACGCGCAAGGCACTCGGTGAGTTCTACACTCCACAGGAAGTCGTGGACTACATTATGGACGGTGTTGACTACGACGTGGGCGTTTCGAGCCAGCGTCTCATCGACCCGTCCTGTGGTTCGGGTACATTCCTGGTCGAAGCAGTCAACCGCTATCTCGAAGACGTACGTCGGTACGACGACGACCCAGACTGGGAAGAAGCACTTACCGAACTGTGTACTCGCCCCCACATCGTCGGTCTCGACATTCACCCCTTCGCCGTGTTGATGGCGCAGATTCGATTTATGGTCGCCATCCTCCCCGAGTACCGTGAGGCGAAGCAGAGTAATGATGACTTCACGATTCGCCGCTTACCGATCTTCCGAACCGACACGCTTCGGAATGAGAGAGAGCTGACTGGCGTTGATCTCGGCGACGACTCCCACACGCAGATGACCTTCGACGCGATGACCGAGGACAATCAGGACGTTCGGATTCCTGTCCCGCTCCCGGTCGAGGTCGAGGAAAACGAAGTGTCAGAAGCCGAGCTCGAAGACGGGTTCCTCGTCCAGCGTGTCCGTATGCCGCTGTTCAACACCGCGAGGTTGAACGCTGGGATGCGTGACTTCGGGGAGTATTACGCCGCGCTTCAGGGCGTCCTTGACGTTGTGAAGTACCATATGCACAAGGGAATCTGGGAGTATCACGGCGGCCTCGAAGAAGGAATCCACCGCTACACGACCCAGGAATACGACGGACTTGAGGACTTCTTCGAGGAATACGTCAACGATATTCTCGGGACAGTTCGCTATCTCCGAGAGGAACACGGCGACGGGAGGCTGTTCAAGATGTTCGAGGACACCGTTCTCTCGCTCGTCGTCAAGAACTATATGGAGTACGACTACGTCGTGGGCAACCCACCCTATGTCAACATAAAGAATATTCCTGACTCGAAGCAAGAATGGTACAAAACTCTCTACAAATCCGCTTATGGACGATTCGACCTCTACGTACTATTCCTCGAACGAGGACTTAATTGGTTAACTGAAGATGGCGAACTGGGATATATCACATCAAATAAATTCACCCGATCCAAGTACGGTCAAAAAAATACGGAAGATTATCTCTACAGAGTACTCGCTTGAACGATATATCGAATTTGGCGATGTAGACGTATTCTCCGATGCTACAAACTTCGCCTCGATAGTTATTATTGATCGTAATCAAGAACGAGAAGATATTCCTTACGCTAAGGTACACCAAGCCAGCCCAGATATCTTCGAAGAGATTTCAGAACACTTGGGGCAAGAAGATATCCTTACAGAATCACTTGAAATTTCTACTTATCCTCGATCAGAACTGATCGAAGATAACTGGCGTTTCACACCTCGCCCAGTAAGAGAAGTTGAAGAGAGAATCCAAGATCGCTCCGCCCTTAATCTGGAGGATATAGTCTTAGGAGTTCGAGAAGGGGTCGCGTCTGGTGGCGACGAGTCATTTATGGTATCACCAGAATACGCTGAAGAAAATGATTTGGAAAAAGAGCTACTCTTGCCTATAATCCGTGGCAAGAACGTAAGACGGTGGAAAGCAGAGTGGGACGATGAGTTCGTCATCTATCCGTATACAGAGAACGGTGACCTGATTGATCTAAGCCAGTATCCCAATATTAAGCAACATCTTGACAGCCACGAAGAAGACCTCCGAGACAGATACTGCGTTCGTGAGGGAAGCAAAGATATCTACGAGTATCACGGACCTCATCCAAAGTCAGTTTTTGAGGGGGATTTCAAGATAGCAACGCCTGATATGGCTACTGAAAACCATTTCTCCTATACAGATGGGTACGATTGTTTCAAGAATACAGTCTACGTACTCACTTTTGAGGAGGACATATCGTATTCAGAGAAGGAATTACTCGGACTACTCAATTCATCAGTGGCAGAATTTTCGATTAAGCAAACGAGTCCACCGCTCCGTGGAAAACCGTTTAGATACCGTTATAAATCACAGTACGTCAATAAAATCCCAATTCCAAGTCAATCGGATTCCATTCAGCCAATAGTTGAGGAGATACTGGAAGCGGAGAGGCAGGCTGAGAAGGTAGAGTCATTCCCACAGAGCTATCTGGAGGAATACGACGGTGAGGTTGGATATATCAATTATACTTGGCAGACTAAGCGGAATCCGGTAGATGCTGAAGTCGAGAAACAGGAGGGGAGTAGGTTTAGTGTCACAGCAGGACGAACAGACGAGATTACTGACCCACTGATGGACAGAGGCGACCGTAAGGAACGAGAGCTTCGTGCCCAGTACGTTCACGCCGCTGTCGATGGACGGAATATGAAAAAGGGAGAAGAACAGTCCATCCCCATCCCGAAGCGGAAGGAAGGCGTGGAACAACTCATCGAGGCGCTGGAGGAAGACCGTCGAACGGTCGAACAGACCGATATTAAGGAACTCGAAGCGGAAATTGATGAGATGGTGTATGACCTATTCGACCTTGACGATGAGGAGCGAAAGATCATTGAGGACTACCTGGAGGTGTTCTAATGAACGAAAGGACGCCTACGGGTTTTTGAGAGGAATAATGTTCAGCAGAGCCGAATTGAACTGACTCCACTGAGTACATCCGAATAACGGATATAACAATTTCATGTGGTCCTCTAAGGTGGTGAACGTCGTCGGGAGTGGTGATATCAACTGCGAATTAGACCTCGATCTCATTCTACCCGCGATTAAAGAGGAAACTACGATCTCGGTATCGAGGACGAATCAAGGATTGAAAATTGAGTTTTCTGGAAGGACGGGAACAGTCTCTCTCTATCGTTCGGGAAAATACACGATAATGGGAAGTGCCTCGGAAGAGGAGCTCTACCGGACTAATGATTGCTTTCTCGAATTGTGTATTGAGCTCGGTATTATCACAGATGCCGACAATACGTCACTACATGTTTCAAACTATGTATATGCAGTCGAACTTGATGAAAATGTGAACCTAAACCATTTAGATATTTTATTGGGAGAAGAGGCAGAGTATGAACCCGAGCAGTTCTCGTATGTCGTTTATCGACCGTCGGATATTGATTGCACAATGACTATATCGACTTCAGGGAAGTGTGTAATAAACACGCCTGTAGGGGATGAAGAGGTCGAGAACGCCATTAAGACGGTGATCTCAATTATCGACAGTAGTCCCGCAGGGTAATCTCAGCCATAGAGACAATTCCCAGATCTGTTGTATGAGTATTTTACAGAATCTTCACAAATTGTCAGTTTCTCAGGTTCAATTGGTGAACTGACCGTTATAATTGTTATCCGGCCACCCCAGTCGGAAACAGAAAGTGGGAGCAAAGCTCCTCACTCCGGATTCCACCAATCTTCAAGAAGATTATCGTCGCGTTCCTCAGCGACCATCCCAGTACCTGGCGTTCGGGTGAGCCTCCACCCACCCAGATTTCCTCTCCTCGCTACTGTCAGGAAACGGGCGGCCAAGTCTCTCGTAGAAAGTCCTTGAGGAAGCCGAAGGGTGGCACTGATTCAAGCGCCGTGTGCGGGAAAGCCGACGGAAAACGCATCGAGGGCGGGGAGATTGCTATCCAGTGATCGAGAGAAGGTTGACATACCCAAGTTGAGAATAGGTAGATGCAGAGGAACGCTGTGTCACGCCGAGGAGCGATTCACTTAGTACCTATCAGAAGAGGTCTGGTTGTATACACACTTCATCTAAATTGGCATTTATTTTACAAAGAGTTTTTATTCACAGAGTTAATCTGGACTTTTGAATGACAACTTATGCTCAGGTTTGCCGGGATGGGCACATCCTCAACACCAGTCCGAATCCAGAATATATCAAGGATTACGAATATTGTGAAGACTGCGGAGCTGAAGGCATTATTGAATGCCCCGAATGCAATGACCAGAAAATAATTGCTTCAGATCAAAACATACGAACGGAGGATGTTGCACGTGGGGATTTAGATTTATTTTGTCGCAGTTGTGGTGCCAGCTTCCCTTGGGCTGGCGATAACGGAATGGTGATCCGGAAAGGCGTCTTTGTTGATGATGATTATGTCAATGGTGCTTTTGACCGCCAGACAGTTGAAGAAATAAACCGCTGTTACCGGATCGGGGCAAATAGCGCTGTTTTAGTCTTGTATCGCAAATTATTGGAAAATACCATCATTGAGATACTTAGAGGGCACTATGGAACCGACCGCATCAAGAAGTTTTATGATAACAACCATAGTCGATTTCATCGGTTCTCAGTCCTTGTTAGCGAGTTCGATGATAGTAGAGCAGATCTGGACCAGTATTCGGACAACTTGACGGACGCTCTCATTAATAAAATATGGGAGTTCAAAGGGAATGGGGATGCGATGGCACATTCAATAAAATATGAGGTTGAAGATGATGAATTGGAAGATATGTCTTCAGAATCTGCATATGTAGCCAATGTTCTTCTTCAAGCAAGGAACGAGGTGCAACGCGCCAATTAGGGATGCAACTTTGCCATAACGGTTCAACTGCGGATTCGACCTCCTTGATCAATATACGCCTCTCTATTCAGTAGGGTGCCGAGAACATCAACAGAATTTGTAGAGACTCAGGAGGATACCAGTAGCTGATTGACTTCGTCGAGTCAGCTGTAAAAGCGACGGGTGATAGTCCGCACCCGTCACCGGATCTATCTAATGTTACCCTTAGAATAACGCACGTCGAAATCACCCGATTTTCTGACCTCACAGCAGAAAATTCGGAGAGCAGGCCACGTATATTCTCAGGCGACGGGCGGGGTGATGTTCCAACCCACTGGTACTTCCACACAGTTTGATGGCTGGCACACCGGGTATTTGTCAGGCTACTCAGACGACGTTTCCAGGGGAAGATGATGCCAACCCATCGACTACCCCAGAGGTCACACACCAGCTGTCTCACCACCCTTAAATCCAAATTCTAAGTAGACCTCTCCCGTCACCATACAATAGATCTCCATCTCATATATCACCGTCAATATACAGCCACTCCATGTATGTACTCTACTCTTTAACCATACAGATTCACTGCATTGAGTCTCCTTTCTTGTTCAGTGATTAGTTAGAACGTTTTAGTCATACGTTTAGTTATACAGTTAATTGAGTGTTTAAATTCATAGAGGCGGTGCAGTACGGTTGCAGTGCTGTAGCTGTATGGTAGTAGCTGTACGGTACGGTTGCAGTGCTGTAGCTGTACGGTACGGCGCGCATCCCACGTGCGCGAGGGCGGGAGCGGGTGAGTGGTCGAGCAGGTCGTCTGGTTGGCAGATCTCCATCTCAGCCACGAGTGTCGCTGAGAATCTTCCTGTGGGGTACCTCACATTGCTGTGAGCGAATTTCGCACATCGACGAGAGGCTCGGCATCACAAAATTTCGAAATCGTACAGGAGCTACACAGCGTCCGATAAGCGGTGGTCGATTTTTGCGGTGGAGATTTACCATGTGGTTCCGCAGATATAATTGAAATACGATATAAATTGAGAATCGCGAACAAGAAATCCGAGAGAAGTTAGCGCGATCTATCCGGAAAACCCGATTGGGAGACAGAATTAAACAAATAAACGGACTCTCTTAGAGCATAGACCTGGGTTCGATAGGGGGAGGATGGCTTTAGAGACATTCACTGAAACTGATTTGAGGCTAAATCAGTCTATAATCCAATATATTCGGATGGATTGTGCGAACGACATTTACGGCTATTCCGATCTGAGGGGTTCACTTCATCGAGTCGGTGTGGTTGGTTCTGAGTCAAAGAGCTCCCTCCCACTCGATGGATCGAGTCCGTCAGGGTTGACTGTCGGGGAGTCGTTTTTCCGAAGTTCGACGTATAGTATCTGTACGTGAGAGTTCGGAAACCTACTCGACACTGCCGAACTCAGTGAACTCCTCCAGGCGTGCATTCGACCAGTGATATGCATTCCCACGCCCGCCGCGTCGATGTGTTACGTACTCTTCCTCGTCTAACTCCTTCATCAGCTCGCCAACCTGCCGCTCGCCTATTGAGATTCCTTGGGCGATCTCGTTGTTCGTCCACTCGCCGTCGGGCCACTTCTCCGAGTCATGGAGAGTGGTGACGACCTCCTTCATTCCCCCTGACCAAGTCGTGACACTCACTCTTCCTGGATCGACCCATCGGGGCAGGCGAGAGGTGTGGACGAAGACTGTTGCTCCATGCTCATCATCACTCGGCGTCCGACCAAACCGCATCACGGCCTGTAGAACCTCGTTCTCGACGACGCCACGGAGGAGGTGGTTCCCAAATGGACCGAGGTCAAGTTCAGTGCCCTTCTTGACTTCACCATCTTCGTTCTCTTTTCGTCCAACCGCCTTCTTATACAGAGCGCCCCATCGCTTAACAGCCTCACCTTCCGGTGGGTGTGGGCTTCCGATGATTACGCCAAGCCGAGTCTCTGCGAACTTGTTACTCCCCTTGAGATTGCCGTAGTGTTCCGCACCCTCGATGAGCTGTTCCACTCCAGTGGTCCCGTACTGTTCCCTCGCTTTCTTCGAGGTGATCACTGATGGACGAGTGCCTTCCTGTTCGTAAATGCCCTCTAAGAGGGCACCATCGGAGCTGATGTTCACGTGGTTACCACTCTGGTAGGGCTTCGAGCCAGCGTCAGTCTGGATGATCTGGAGGCCGAGAACGTCGCGAAGATACTCCCGCTTCTCCTCGTCGGACTCCAGCACTTCCTCGTGGTTTACCCAGTCGCCACCGAGAGCAAGTCTCCATTTCTGAATCGTCGGCGTGCCGTCGAGGGCGACGACACTTTCAGCCGCATAGAGCGGTGGGGGAATGAGTACGGTCCATTCGTCCTCAGGACTCCGCACTGCTCTTCGACCGACTCCAAGGACCGCGACCTCCCATCCGTTCTCCAATAGTTCGAAGTCCAGTGCGGCACGGGTGAGGAGTGGTGCATGAGCATGGAAGCCCTGCTTCTTCTGGAGAGAGACTCGTGCATCTCGATGCGAATAGAGGCCAACATCATTCTTCCACTGGGTGATAGCGTCCTCGTACTCGTCTCTGTGGCGCTGGTAGTCCAACTCTGTCCAGTTCTTGAAGGGGAGAGCGTCTTCGGCTTCCAGATAGTTGCTCACCGCTCTCGTCGCCTCATTATGCGTCGGCTCGAAGAAGTAGGAATCGCCGGGGAATTCGTCGATAGCGACGTACCGATCTTCGAGATAGTCGGAGTTGTGCGCCTGGAGGTAGTGGCCGATCAGAACGTCGTAGCTCTCGGGGTCGAACTCCCGACTCTCCATATACTGGCACCGCCCATCCCGTTGGCAGGGGAGTGGCTGACCGAAGTATCTCCGAGCGTCCCGATGAATCTGTGCGCCTGAGATACCGGACTCATAGACTGCCCTTACCTCCGCCTCGATGGAGTCTTCCGGCGGTGGTGACTCTCGATCGTGATCTATAGTCTCGCACTCACTGTGGAAGGCAGGGAGTATCCGATGTGATAGACCTCGTTCTTCACACCACCCCACATATTGCTTGTAGAGTTCGCTTCGAGCTGTGAAGAGCGTAAGAGGGTTCCCAGTCGTATCCGCCCACTTGACGACGCCATAGCTCTTCCCCATCGCAGGGAGTGCCTCAACGAGAGTAGTGCTATCCTGTTGAAACGCAGTGTCAAGAACCGAGGAGAGACGATCTCGAATACCGGAGAGTTCCATCTCCGCAGACTGTTGGAATAGAGAGATAATGGAGTATAGTGACTGAGCGGTAAATCGGTGCCGCCTGGTAGTTCTTAGTCTCTCTAATAGAGTGAAGGGAGTTCGGAACGGACAGCGACAGGGTAATTCCCTATGCTGTTTGCTGTAGCTGTTAGCTGTGAGTGATTCACTTCATCGAGGCGGTGTGGTTAAATCTGAGCGATCCAGTCCCCTCCCTTGATGAAGCGAATCACCCAGTTCAATCATTGATTAGTACTGAGAACGAGATTGTGTATGAATACTGGGAAGCAAGCTTCAGATACATATAGCGAGGCAAGTGTTATTTGGAGTCCCTTTGAAGCGGTTGTATGCCGAGCAATAACGGGGCCAGCAGGGGCGACGCATCAGAGACTTTAGTCGCCTACGACATTTTGGATAATGGCTATCGTATCGCCTATCCACATGGGCACGCTCAAGACTACGACCTCATAGCAGACGTAGATGGTCGCCTTTTGAAGATACAAGTGAAGACTGCAACTAACACTCGAAAGCGGCAGTACGAGTTGCGGTTGAAGAATGCAGACAACTACAACTCCGAACATGTCGATCTGTTTGCCGCGGGTGTTCATTCTGAAAAGGCCGCGTTCTACGTGCCTTTTAATGAGATGGAAGAGAGCCAGCGAGTGACGTTTACACCACCTGAGGAGATGGGTTCTGACGCGAATCGTGAGCGGGCGAATCTCTTTACAGATTACTCACTCGAAGCGGTTCTTGACCGGATATACGATAGTGACTAATCCACGTGTATTGGTGGGTCAAAAACAGATGATGCTGATTCAGGATATGGAAAACGGAGGTTCACCAGATGCCTAAGACAATGGATGAACGGTATGGAGACGGTTCAGATCATCTCGTGTGCCAACAGTGCGGATGTTGTATCACGTGCGGTGATTGCGTGAACTTCGGCTGTGGCGGTGAAGTCCGTGGAGGAGAAGGTGAGGGATAACCTTACCACACCCCGCCACTCTGCCGATTCCGCCCGTCACCATTCCGAATGTACTTCTCGGTCGTCTTGATGGACTGATGCCGCAGCTGCGTCTTCGCGCGCGCAAGGTCCTCCTCCTCAACCCATAGACTCGCCGCACCATGACGGAAGGAATACCACGAGAGTTTTCGAGTGGTCGTGCTAATCCCCGCCCCCTCCATGAGCTTGTCCAGAATACGATTGAGTGAGCGGGCCTTGTAGGGATTCCCGTCGCGGGTAAGCCACATTTCGTCCTCGCCGTCGTATTTTTCGTACTTCGCGCGCTCACTCAGCCAGTTGCTCACGGCGTTCACAGTCTTGTCCGAGAGCCAGCACTCCCAGTTCTCTCGATTCTTCGTGGACTTCTCTGCGGGGACGACCATCAGCGCGTTGTCGAGGTCGAACCAATCAGCTTCGGTGCGCCCGATCTCGATGGGTCGAAGCCCGCAGTCTGACGCGACGGCGACCATCGAGGGAATCTTCCACGAGGAAGCCTCTTTGAACTCGTCGGCTCCGACCTCCGCTTTTGGGATGCCGAGGCGTTGGGCGACGAGTATCTTCAGCTCATTCCGTTCCTCGCTCGTCATGCTCTTCCGGTAGTAGGAGGGGAGGGAATACTCGTTGAGGGCCGCTTCATAGACGGCGTTCATCTCTTCGGGGTAGAACTTGTCCTTGATGTGTTCGGACGACCCTCGGCTCTGCTCTATCTCGATACCGTGGTCCCACTCCTCCTCGATGTGTCGATTCAGTTCTTCGCGGAAGTATTTGAACAGCCGCCGGATGGACTTCTCGAAGCCATAGATATAGCGGTCGGGGTGACTCGTCCGCTTCACCATGAACCCAATCAGCTCCGTTGCATCCTCCGGCGTGAACTCCGTCGTATATTCTCCCGTCTTCTCCCACTTCCAGCGGTACGCCTCATCAATCTTGTAGTGGGTGTGTTCGACGGTTGAATCCGAGTAGCCGCGACCTCGGTAGGTGTTCTTCCCCTCGGTGAGTAGCCACTCCATGAAGCCGCGCTTGAAGCTCTCATAGTCATTCTCCGTCATGGGGCCGAAGGGTTCGAGGGCTTCCCGATTATTGCTGGAGATTGGTTCGCGGGGTAATTCGACCTCTCCGGTGGCTTTGTCGCGCGCGCTCTCGTCTATTTTCATGTATTATGATTGACTCATTCCGCTAATCGCAAGAGGGCGGCGGGATTCCACATTTAGTGTAACCACGCCATTCGTACCCCTCTTGTTTACTATACGTTAGAGTCTGAAAGAGGACGGAGAGCGGCTGAAAGCCGCGATATGCACCGACCGGGATTTGAACCCGGGCCATGAGCTTGGAAGGCTCAGGTCCTAGCCACTAGACCATCGGTGCGCTCGCGTATCGCTTGTATCCGACGCTGGATTAAGACCGTTTCCCTTCGGACGTGACGATGGCGTAGGAGTTCCCCTGCGACTCGTAGACGTCGACGACGGCGAGCGCCGACGCCGCGAGGTCGGCGCGGAACTCGTCCGGGTCGTAGATGTGGTAGAAGCGCGGTTCGACGTCGCCGCCGGGCAGCGTCCACTCGACGGTGGTGTCGAATCCCTCGCGTCCCTCGAAGCGGTCGTGCGTGGTGCTCCAGACGCTGAGGAGCGCCTCGCCGCCGGGCGTGAGGACGCGCGCGAGGTCGTCGAGGCTCGCGACGCGGGCGTCGCGACTCGGGAGGTGGTGGAGCGTGGCGACGTAGACGGCGAGGTCGATCGCGTCGTCGCGAAGGGGGACGCGCTGGGCGTCGCCGCGGACGAGCGCGAGATCGGCGTCGTATCCCTTCTCTGCGGCACGCGTGCGGGCTTCGGCGAGCAGGCCGGCGCTCGCGTCGACGCCGACGACCGCGTCGCAGGCGTCGGCGAGGAGTTCGGCGTGCCGGCCGTTGCCGCAGCCGAGGTCGAGACCGCGCGCGCCGCTGCGGCCCTCGACGAAGTCGACGACGTCGGGCCACGGGTGCGCGCGGGTCTCGGAGAAGTGCGCGGCGATGCGGTCGTAGACGCGGTGCGGTGCGGGGTCGCCGGTCGGGGTGGGTCGGTCGGGCATCGTCACGCGAGGAAGAGGAAGATCGCGTACGCGATGGCGAGCATCACGAAGGCGTGTTTCGCGCCCGAGCGGACGTCCGTCTCGCTCATCTGCCCGGCGACGAACCCCGAGCAGATCGCTTGGACGAGGGCGGTGTGGAAGAAGAGTAGGCTGTACGCGGCCTTCTTCTCGTCGGTGAGCTGGCCGATGCTGCCGATGGACTGGCCGGCCGCGCCGGCGAACTGGTCGGCGGTCGGGATCGCGGGGACGAAGATGGTGTCGAGCGCGATGATGATCGCGACGAAGACGAAGAACGCGAGGTAGATGACGACGAGGTAGGTGACGAGTTCGTTTCGGCGTTCGCGCTTGAGCCGCTGGGTCGAGTGGGCCTCGTCGGCGGCGATGCGGAGGACGGGACCGAGGTCGCTCGTCGCGCTCATGGCGTTCGTCGTGAGCGTCACGACGCGGGTGATCATCGGCGTGCGCACCCGCTCCTCGAAGCGCTTGAGCGCGGCCTCGACGGGCGCACCCCAGCGGACGTCGGTCCACGTCCGGTCCACCTCCTCGTCCAGCCCGCCGAGGTCGCCGCCCGCGACGCGTTCGAGGCTGGCGACGATCGGCATCCCCGCCTCGTTCGTGCTCGCGAGCCGGTCGAGGAAGTCGGGGACGGCGCGCTCGATGGACGCCAAGCGCCGCTTGCGGACCTCCCAGACGAGCGCGAACGTCCCGATGACGAAGAGCAGCGCCTGCACGACGGGGTCGTCGAGGGCGGGGAGGAGACGTGCGAGGGTCGCGGGCGTGACGAGTGCGAGGACGGAGAGCCCGCGTTCGCTGAGCGTGAGACCCCAGCGCACGGCGACGGAGAGGACGGCGAGCGGTCCGGTGACCGCGAGGAGCCAGACGGGGCGCTCGGTGATCGTCTCGATGGGATGGGTGATCGCGTAGCGCGTCGGCGCGAGGTCGTTGTACGCCCGCAGGCGTTCGCGGTTGCGCGCGCTCGCCTCCGGGTCCGCGCTGTCGGTCTGCGCGCTGTCGGCCGTCGTCCCCCCGTCCGTCGCGCTCGTCTCGTCCGGCGTCCGCGTGACGTAGTCGTAGCGGACCTCCGCCCCGGTCTCCCCGTCACCGCCCCGTGCGTCCGACGTGATGGTGTCGAGGTAGACGACGAAGCCGAGCGTCGCCAGCGGGAGGATGAGGTACGTGAACGCGCGGAGGAAGCCGAGCGTCCCGCCGATGACGAGACCGATGACGACGAGGATGGTGATGAGGAAGAGCGGGCCGGCGACGAAGACGGTGACGTACCCCTCGGCGAGCGTGGAGAGGAGTTCGAGGAAGCGCTCCTGTTCGCTCTCGGACTCCTCTTTGTACTGGTCGTACTCGTTGCGGAGGAAGGCGCTGACGCTCTGGCCGGACTGGAGGACGCTCATCAGATTCTCGACGAACTCCTGCAAGTCCTCGCTCGGCGTACGCCGGCCGGTCCGCCGGAGCGCGTTGATGACGTCGGCGCCGAAGAGATCGATGTCGCGGACGGTGACGCCGAACTCGGACGCGGTCTCGCCGTAGACGTGTTGGTTCCCCGCGAGGATGCGCAGGATCTTCGTGAACCCCATTCCGGAGCGCGAGAGCGCGAACATGAACGCGACGTTACGCTGGAGGGTGTTCTCGATGAAGCGCTCGCGCTCGCTCGCACGGTATCGGGGGGCGAGCCAGCGGTACTCGTAGGCGCCCGCGCCGGCGAGGAGACCGACGGCGACGCCCCCGATCGCGACGACGGCGAACAGGTCGGCCGGCGCGAACGACGCCATGGTCGGGATCGCCGTCCCGGATATCGAGCCGTCGAGCAGCGCGAGCGAGAGGAGGGCGGCGACGCCGAGGTACATCCCGAACACGCTCCCGATGAGCAGCGCGACGGCCGTGCAGAGGTACGTCACGGCGGCGTACGCGGCGTACGGCCGCGGGACGTGCGCGGCGCGCAGCGTCCGGGCGTGATCGGGGTTCGCGCGCTCTCGCGAGCGAGCGATCGGCCCGAACAGGGCGAGGGCGAGTCGCGTCGTCGCCGTACTCACTCCCTCACTCAGCGGGACGCAGACGGCGAGACCGAGGAGGACGCCGCCGACGGCGAGCGGGACGTATTCGAGCACGAGTCACGCTCCGTCGGCGCCGAGCCGTCGATCGACGCGCTCGACGACGCGCTCGGGGTCCGCGTAGTACTCGTTGATGAGCGAGGTGAACTCCCGGTAATCCGTGACGTCGCGCTCGACGAGGGAGCGCAGGACGCGCTTGCGGTTTCGGAGTTCCCGGAGGAGTTCGGAGCGGCTCCATCCGCGGTCGTCGCGGATCTCGTCGAGGACGGCGCTGTCCTGCTGGACGAAGCGATCACCGCTCGGTTCCCACTCGAACGCCGTCGAGTAGTCGAGGTCGCCGGTGCGCTGGTCGATCCCCTCGATCTCGGCGATGACGCGGTTGCGGCGGACGCGCTCGTCGCCGACGTACGTCAGCGTCTGGACGCAGAGGATATCGAGGCTCTGGATCATCGCCCGCGGGACGTTGATCGGGTCGTTTTCGAGCCTGTTGATCGCCGTCTGGACGCTGTCGGCGTGCATCGTCGAGTACGTCGTGTGCCCGGTGTTCATCGCCTGAAAGAGCGTCATCGCCTCGTCGCCGCGCACCTCGCCGACGATGATGTACTCCGGGCGGTGGCGCAGCGCGGAGCGCAGGAGATCGTACATCGTGATGTCCGCGCTCTCCCCGAGGCTCTCGCGCGTCACGGAGGAGAGCCAGTTGTCGTGATAGAGGGTGAGTTCGCGGGTGTCCTCGATGGTGAGCACCTTCGAGCGCGGCGGGATGAACATCGAGACGGCGTTCATCGAGGTGGTCTTTCCGGACGCGGTGCCGCCCGCGAACAGCAGGCTCTTGTTCGATTCGATGGCGAGCCAGAGGTACGCCATCTGATCGAGATCGAACGTCCCGTAGTCGACGAGCGTCGCGGGCGTGAACGGCTCCTCGGAGTACTGCCGGATGGTGAACGCGGACCCGCGCGGCGTCACTTCCTCGCCGAGCGCGAGCTCGGCGCGCGAGCCGTCCGGGAGCGTCGTCTCCGTCACCGGGTCGCCGACGCTGATGTGGCGCCCGGACTGCTGGGCGAGCCGAACGACGAAGTTGTCGAGTTCGTCGCGCTCGTACGTGATGTTCGTCTCGATGTCGGTGTACCGGTCGTGATAGACGAACAGCGGGATCTCGTAGCCGTCGCAGGAGATGTCCTCGACGTGGCCGTCGTGCATCACCGGATCGAGCTTCTCGTACCCCTCGAACGCCCGGTAGAGGTAGTAGAACAGCCGGTGATAGGTCTCGGCGCTGACGTCGGCGCCGTACTCCTCCAAGAGCGCGCGCGTCCGGTCGCGGAGAACGGTTTCGGCCTCTCCGGGGTCGTACGCGGCGTCGTAGACGAGGGTGTCGCGGACGTCGGAGAAGAGGTTCTCGAGGAGTTCGCGTTCGACGTCGTCGAGATCCGGCTCAACGACGTGATAGCGGTACTCGTTCGCCGCCGCGTCGTGGCCGACCCAGACGAACGCGTAGGGGGCGTTGACCCAGTAGCGATCCACCTCCTCGAAGCCGTCGAGACCGTCGAAGGTCACGAGGGGACCGTGCGCTGACGGTCGGTAGTCCTCGGCCGGGACTGTCGAGCCGCGGAGCATCTCGACCGCCCGGGCGAGACGCCACCGCAGTCGCTCGACGCGACCGGAGACCGAGTCGGGAAGCTGACTGGACATCTGGGCTCTACTGGGCATCCACTCCGCGGTCAGTTAAAAGCCTGTCCGCACGGACGCCGGCGGCGTCACGTTCAAGTCGTGGGACACCGTATCGTAGCGCGTACTCAGATGCGGCGCGAGGATTTCACGCTCGACGTCAGCGACGTGGAGTGGGTGGGAACGGACGGCGAACCGCGGCGTCCGACGGTCACCATCGACTTCGACGGCTCACGCACCGACCTCGACGATCGCCTCACCGGACCGGACGGGGAGTATCTCGGTGCGGACGAGACGGACGTCACGCTCCGCCTGCGCGGCGACCCCGACGATCCGGAGACGACGGGCGTCGTCGCGGTCACCGACCGCGTCACCGGCGCGCTCCTCCTCGAACTCGACGAGGACGCCGACGACGTGCTCCGATTCGTCCGCGCCGCCCGCGCCTACGGCGAGCAGTCCGACGCCACCGAGGGCGGCTATCGCGTCGTCATCGCCGTCGACGGCGAGCGCGTGCGCACCTACGAGAAGTCGACCTTCCTCGTCTACAGCGAGGACGGCGACCTCCTGCGGGGCCGCAGCCTCATCCCCGGCGGCGTCGAGCTGTAACCGTAGTTCTTTCTCCGCCGCGCCGTCAGCACCCAGTATGGACCTCTTCGGAACCGCTGGCATTCGCGGGAGCGCGCAGGGCCGCGTGACGCCCGACCTCGCCCTCGCCGTCGGCCGCGCCGCCGGCCGGAACGCCACCGAGTTCGTCGTCGGTCGCGACGGCCGCGAGACGGGCGACGCCCTCGAGGCCGCGATGGCCGCCGGTCTCGAATCCGCCGGCGCGGACGTCCGACTGCTGGGACGCGTGCCGACGCCGGCGCTCGCGTGGGCCTCCCGCGGCCGCCACGGCGTCATGCTCACCGCCTCGCACAACCCGCCCGAGGACAACGGGATCAAGCTCTTCGCGGACGGGTCGGAGTACGGCGACGCAATGGAGACCGAGGTCGAGGCGCGCGTCGCCGATCGCGACGACCCGGTCGCGTGGGACGCGTGGGGGGCGCGCGAGCGCGTCGCCGTCCTCGACGACTACCGCGCGGCCGTCCTCGACTACGCTCGCGGACACGGCGCGCCGCTCGACGGCCTGCACGTCGCGTGCGACTGCGGGAACGGAATGGCCGCGCGCGCCGTCCCGCAGACCCTCCGCGAACTCGGCGCGCACGTCGTCACGCTGAACGCGAACATTGATGGACACTTCCCGGGGCGCCCCAGCAAGCCGACGCCGGAGACGGTGCGCGACCTCCGGGCGTTCGTCGCGGACGGCGACGCGGACCTCGGCCTCGCGCACGACGGCGACGCGGACCGAATCGTCGTCGTCGACGGGGCGGGAGCGGTCGTCCACGAGGACACCGTGCTCGCCGTGCTCGCCGAACACTACGTGGCCGCGAGCGACGTCGCCGATCCCGTGGTGGTGACGACGCCGAACGCCTCCGGCCGGATCGACGAGCGCGTCCGCGCGGCCGGCGGGCGCACGGAACGCGTCCGCCTCGGCGCGCTCCACGAGGGGATCGCGAGCGCCCGCGAGGGCGGCGGCGACGTCGTCTTCGCGGCCGAGCCGTGGAAGCACATCCATACACAATTCGGCGGGTGGATCGACGGCGTCGTCTCCGCGGCCGTGCTCGCGCGCCTCGTCGCCGACGCGGGCGGTCTCGACGCGCTCCGCGCGCCCGTGACGGAACGCCCCTATCGGAAGCTCTCCGTCGACTGCCCGGACGAGGCGAAGGACGCGGTGATGGACGCGCTCGCGGACGACCTCCCCGCCGCGCTCCCCGACGCCGACGTCTCGACGGCGTACGGGGTGCGCCTCACCCTCCCCGACGACGCGTGGACGCTCGTGCGCCCCTCCGGGACCGAACCGTACGTCCGGATCTACGCGGAGAGCGACGACGTCGACGCGCTCGTCGATGCGGTGCGTGCGGTCGTGGAGTCCGCCGTCGCGGACGCGACCGGGGCGTAGCGCGCGGCGTTTTTGTCGCGGGGCGCCGAAGCGTCGCCGTGGACGACACCGAGCTACTCGACGCCGCCCGCGACGCCTGCGAGAACGCGTACGCGCCCTACTCGGCGTACCGCGTCGGCGCGGCGCTGCGCACCGCCGACGGCGCCGTCTACGTCGGTGCGAACGTCGAGAACGCGAACTACTCGAACAGCCTGCACGCGGAGGAGGTGGCGCTCGGGAGCGCGGTGAGGGACGGCCACGACGCCTTCGAGCGTCTCGTCGTCACCTCGGCGGCGCGCGACGGCGTGACGCCCTGCGGGATGTGCCGCCAGACGTTCGTCGAGTTCTGCGACGACGACTTCCCGATCTACTGCGACACCGGCGACGGCGTGGAGCGCCACGCGCTCGGCGACCTCATCCCGGAGACGATCACGGCCGCGAACCTCGACGCCTAGGCGAGCAGTCGGGCGATGACGCGGCGGTTGACGAGGAGGAAGCCGCAGACGATGAGCGCGAAGCCCCCAACGAGGAAGGGCGTCACCGGTTCGCTCAAGAAGAGGACGCTCACGACCGCGGTGACGATCGGCACGAGGTAGGAGACGAGCGTCGTCCGCGCGGCGCCGATATCGGCGATGAGCGAGAAGTACGCCGTGTAGGCGACGGCGGTCGCGAGGATGCCGAGGTAGGCGAGCGCGAGGTAGAAGTTCGGCCCGGCGGAGTTGAGCGTGATCGGCTCGCCGAGGGCGAGCGCGACGAGGAGGAGGAGGACGCCGCCGGCGCCGAGCGACCACGCCGTCGAGGCGATCGCGTTCACGTTCGCGGGGAAGCGCTGGCTCGCGACGCTCCCGAGGGCGATGCAGAGCGCCGAGCAGAAGACGAGGAGTTCGGAGACGACGTGTCCGCCCGTGAGCTGACTCGGCGTCGGGTGCGCGACGACGACGACGCCGAGGATGCCGAGGAGCACGCCGACGCCCTGCGAGAGCGAGAGGTCGTCCTCGGGGACGATGACGGCGGCGAGCGCGGTCGCGATGACCGGATTGAGGCTGAACAGGACGGAACTCACGCTGCTCGTCGTCCCCTGCTCGCCGGCGAAGAGGAATGCGTTCGCGCCGCCCATGATGAAGACGGCGCCGAAGGCGACGACCGCGATGTCGTTGCGCGTCCGCGGGATCCACCGGTCGTCGTCGCCGGCGAGGAACGCGGCGGCGGGGAGGGCGACGACGGCGGCGACCAACAGACGGAGGGCGGCGAAGAACACCGGCGCATGCGAGACGGTGTTCAGGCCGATCTTGATGGCGACGAAGGAGCCGCCCCACGCGAGCGCGATGTAGGCGAAGAGAGCGGCGATCCGTTTCCGTGACACGCCGCGTCGCTACGACCGGGCGGGGTTTTCAGCTATCGAAAGCGGCACGCAGTGGGCAGACGCGTGCCACACGCTGGCACGTCCGAACCGCGACTACCTGAATCAAGGAGAGAGTCCCCCCCCCTTTAGGGCGGGCGTGAATCCGACACTCCACGACACGAACCACGTTCGACGCTTACTCCGGGGTATCCTCCTTGACTTTCTTCTCTCCTTCG
>NZ_BATA01000043.1 GCF_000474235.1 Halarchaeum acidiphilum MH1-52-1 | reverse complement strand
GTCGCGACGCGGTAGAAACCCAGCACGGGATTGAAACGGGGTGGCGGTCCGCCGCCAATTCGAGTCGTTCACCGTCGCGACGCGGTAGAAACCCAGCACGGCTTTGAAATGGGTCCGCGACGTTCGCCGTCCGCCGGGATCTTGTAGCCCCACTGCTTCCATTCTCGTATGTCCCGACTCGTCGAACGCGACGCGCACGGCCCGTTGAAGCTCGACGCGGACGACCTCGACCCGGAGAAGGGCGACGTCGCGGTCTGTCGTTGCGGGCTCTCCGACGAGCACCCGTTCTGCGATGGGTCGCATCGCGCTACGGCGGACGAATCGGACGACGAGACGTACTGCTACGACGAGGACGGCGAGCGCCGCGTCGTCGCCGAGGTCGTCTGCGAGGCCGACGGCGGGAACGACTAGGCTGGGCCTACTGGCCGGGCGTGGCGACCTCCTCGTAGGGCTGGACGACGATGAAGCCGCGCTCGCCCTCGAAGACGAGCTGGTAGCGCTCGTCGGAGGAGCGTCCGACAAGGTCGCTGAGGCTCCGATTGGACTCGACGCTCGGGGAGAGCTCGCGACTCCACGCGACGGTGGCGTCGGGATCGGTGCGGACGGGCGGTGTGAGGACGAGCGGGTCGCCGTGCGTCGTGATGGCGGCCGTCCCCGGCCCGGAGAGGAGGACGTTCGTCAGGCCGGCGGCCGAGACGCCGCCGAGGCTTCCGGTGACGCCGATCTCGTAGGAGATGCGATCCTCGAAGGCGAGTACGTCCGAGCCGTTGACGGTGATGGCCTCGTCGTCGTCGAGGCTGAGCAGCTGGATTTCCTTGCCCTGATCGGCGACGTAGCAGTGGCCCTGCCCGGAGACCTCCATGACGGGCGTTCCCTCCTTCGCCGCGGTCTCCTTCAGGAAGCCCGTGAGACCGCCCTCGGCGGAGGACTTCCCCGCGAAGGAGAGGTCGCCGTCGAAGGCGACCATCGCGCCGGCCTTCGTGATCACGGTGCCGTTGACCGTGATGTCGAGGAGTTTCTCGTTCTCCAGTTCGAATCGCTCGCCGGTCTCGTCGGGTCGGTTCGTCGCGACGAAGTCGTCGAGTTCCATGGACATTGTCGGTATCCGAGCCGTGGCGGGCTCTCCCCTGTGGGTCGCGGAGCCGTGGCAAAAAGGTTGGTCGGGCGCCGCTGACACATCGGGACGAGACCGATCGGTACGCGGCGCGGCGACGTGTCGTGCGCCCGTGTACGGATTACTGTCACCGTCGGGGAGGCGTCGCTGACGGCGTTGGTGGCGTCGCTGACGGCGTTGGTGGCGTCGTCGGTCAGGCGTCGCCGACGGTCAGGCGTCGCTGACGGCGTTGGTGTCGCCGACGGTCAGGCGTCGCCGTCGGCGTTGGTGGCGTCGTCGGTGTCGGTAGTGCCGCCGGGCACGTCGTCGGTGCCGCCGACCTTCCCGTCCGCTTCGTCGGCGGCGCGGGCGTCGGGGTCGCGTTCCTCGGGCGGCCCGTGGCCGCCGCCGCCGGGGGTCCGGACGGAGACGGTCGTGCCGGCGGTGACGTCGCGGATCGTCTTCGCCGGGACCGGCTCGCCGTCGATGCGGTTCTCCCCGGTCGCGCCGTCCGCGCCGCCCGCGAGACCGCGCGGGGCGTGGCGACGGCGTTCCGTGAGGAGCGAGACGGTGGCGTCGGTCTGGACGGTGACGCTGCGGACGACGCCGAGGCCGCCGCGATGCTCGCCGTCGCCGCCGCTATTCGGGCGGAACGCGTACTTCTCGACGCGGAGCGGGTACTCGTTTTCGAGGGCTTCGACGGGCGTGTTGAGGGTGTTCGTCATGCCGACCTGCACACCGTCGAGACCGTCGCCCTGCGGGCGCGCGCCGCTCCCGCCGCCGATGGTCTCGTAGTACGCGAAGCCGTCGCCCGTCCGGTCGCCGATCGTGAGGTTGTTCATCGTGCCCTGTCCGCCCGCGGGGACGCGCTCGGGGACGGCGTCGGCGAGCGCGGCGAAGACGACGTCGGTGACGCGCTGGCTGGTCTCGACGTTCCCGCCGACGACGGCCGCGGGCGGGTCGGGATCGAGCAGGGAGCCGTCGGGAACGTCGATCGTCACGGGATCGTAACACCCCTGATTCGGCGGGATCTCGGGATCGGTGACGCAGCGGAGGACGAAGTAGACGGCTGACTTCGCGACGGCGAGCGGTGCGTTGACGTTCCCGGCGACCTGCTCGGCGGTGCCGGCGAAGTCGACGGTGACGGACTCGCCATCGACGGTCACGGCGACCTCGATGGGGACGTCGTCGTCGGTGATCCCGTCGCCTTCGAGGGCGTCGCGGGCGCGATACGTGCCGTCCGGGAGGTCGCGGAGTTCGGCTCGGACGCGCTCGCGCGAGTAGTCGACGACGGCGTCGAAGGCGGCGTCGATCTCGTCGCGCCCGTGATCGGCCACGAGCGCACGCAGTCGCTCCTCGGCGCGGTCGTTCGCGGCGATCTGCGCGCGGAGGTCGGCGCGACGCTCGCCCGGACTCCGGACGTTCGCGAGGAGGAGGTCCATCACGTCCTCGACGACGTCGCCGCCGGCGACGAGACGCGTGGGCGGCAGACGGAGGCCCTCTTGGAAGACCTCGCGGGCGCCCGCCGGCATGCTACCCGGCGTCATCCCGCCGACGTCGGCGTGGTGGGCGCGCGAGACCGCGTAGCCCGCGATCTCGCCGCCCACGCTGATCGGCGAGACCATCGTGACGTCGGGGAGGTGCGTGCCGCCCTCGAAGGGATCGTTGAGGACGTAGACGTCGCCGGGTTCCGGGTCGTAGTCGCGGACGGTGTCGACGGCCTCGGGCATCGCGCCGAGGTGGACGGGGATGTGCTCGGCCTGCGCGACGAGTCTCCCCGCCGAATCGAAGAGCGCCGTCGAACAGTCCTCGCGCTCCTTGATGTTCGGCGAGTACGCCCCGCGAATGAGCACCTGCCCCATCTCCTCGGCGAGGCTCTCGAACTGATTGCGGACGACTTCGAGGGTGACGGGATCGATCTCCGATGTCGTCATTCGCGATCACCTCGTTCGAGGACGACGGTGCCGTCCGGCGTCACGCGGCCCGTCCAGACGGGCGGAACGACGACGGTGCTCTCGCGGCCGTCGAGGACGGCGGGACCGCCGAGTTCGGCGCCGGGCGCGAGCGCCTCGCGGTCGTAGACGGTCGTCTCGCGGTACGCGCCGTCGAAGAACGCCTCGCGCGTGCCGGTGACGGGGTCGTCGCGCCCGGCGTAGGCGACGTCGAGGGGGTCGCGTTCGACGGTCGCGCTCGCGCGGAGGGTGACGACCTCGACGGGATCGTCGAGGCGGTAGCCGTGCGCGCTCTCGTGGGCGGCGTGGAAGCGCTCGGCGACGGTGTCGGGATCGAACTCGGATACGGAGACGGTCTGCTCGAAGCTCTGGCCGGCGTAGCGGCAGTCGGCGGCGCGCGTCACGCTCGCGGCGTCGGGATCGGCGATGTCGGCGAGGACGTCACCGACGAGGTCGTCGTAGACGGCGGCGACGGCGTCGGGATCGGCCTCGGCGAGCGCGACCTGATGGGTGCGCGCGGCGTCGTGTTTCTCGTCGGCGGCGAGGAGACCGTAGGCGGAGAGGACGCCGCAGGCCCGCGGGACGACGACGGTGTCGACGTCGAGGTCGGCGGCGAGCGCGCCGGCGTGCATCGGGCCGGCGCCGCCGAAGGCGACGAGCGCGAAGCGCCGCGGGTCGTGGCCGCGCTCGACGGTGACGCGGCGGACGGCGCGCGTCATGTTCGCGTTCGCGACGCGGTAGACGCCGCGGGCGGCCGCGAGGGCGTCGTCGAGACCCGCCTCGTCGGCGAGGGCGGCGAGCGCGTCGTGAGCGGCGTCGACGTCGAGTTCGAGGTCGCCGCCGAGCGACGCGTCCGGGCCGATGTAGCCGAGGACGACGTTCGCGTCGGTGACGGTGGGTTCGGTGCCGCCCCTCCCGTAGCAGGCGGGACCGGGTTCCGCGCCGGCGGATCCCGGGCCGACGCGGAGCGCGCCGCCGTCGTCCACCCACGCGATCGAGCCGCCGCCCGCGCGACGGTCGTGACGTCGACCATCGGCGTCCCGATGGGATGGCCGGCGATTTCGGCGTCCGTGGTGCGCTCGGCCTCGCCGTCGCGGACGAGCGAGACGTCGCTCGACGTCCCGCCCATGTCGAAGGTGACGAGACCGTCCTTTTTCGTCACGCTCGTCGCGGTGTCGCCCGCGCCGACGACGCCCGCGGCCGGCCCGGAGAGCGCCGTCGTGACCGCGTGCTCGCGAACCGTCTCGGCGGACGCGATGCCGCCGTTCGACTGCATCACGCGCGGGGTCGGCACGCCGCGCTCGGTCACCTCGGCTTCGAGCGCCCGAGGTAGGCGTCGATGGCGGGCGTGACGTAGGCGTCGACGGCCGTCGTGGAGGTGCGTTCGTACTCTCGGAACTCCGCGAGCACCTCGTGCGAGGCGGAGACGGGCACGTCGAGTTCGTCGCGGAGGACCGACGCGACGGTCCGCTCGTTCTCCGGGTGCCGGTAGGCGTGGAGGAGCGAGACGGCGACGCTCTCGGCGCCGCTCTCGCGGATGTCGTCGGCGAGCGCGCGGACCGCCGCTTCGTCGACGGGCGTCTCGACGCCGTCGACCGTGACGCGCTCGTCGACCTCGAAGCGGCGGCGACGCGGGACGAGCGGGTCGGGTTTCGCCGCGTCGAGATCGTAGAGCGCGGGTCTGTCCTGCCGGCGGAGTTCGAGGACGTCGCGGAAGCCCGCGGTGGTGACGAGCGCCGTCGTCGCCCCGTCGCCCTCGAGGATGGCGTTGGTGGAGACGGTCATCGCGTGCGCGAACGCGTCCACCTCGCGCGAGTCGATGCCGGCGCGCTCGCAGGCCGCCTCGATGCCGCGGACGACGCCGACGCTCTGGTCGGCCGTGCTCGGGACTTTCGCGGTCACGAGGCCGCCGTCGCCCGTGTGGAGGACGACGTCCGTGAAGGTGCCGCCGACGTCGACGCCGACGCGCGTCTCGCTCATTGGAGCACCCCCGCGACGGAGAGGAGCGTTCGGATCCCGAGCCAGACGACGACGAGGGTGACGAGCCCGCCGACGACGTTCGCTGCGGTGCTGTTCGTGTAGTCGCCGAGGAGATCGCGATCGTTCATGGCGTAGATGAGGAAGACGGCGATGATCGGGAGCAGGACGCCGTTGACGACCTGCGCGAAGACGATGACCTGCACGGGGCTGCCGCCGACGAGGGAGGCGACGATGCCGACGGCGACGATGGTTCCCCAGATGGCGCGAAAGCGCGTCGAGGAGAGGTCGGTCTCCCAGCCGAGCGCGCCCGCGGTGGCGTATGCGCCGGCGAGGGGTGCGGTGGTGGAACTCGTGAACCCGGCGGCGAAGAGACCGATGCTGAAGAGGTATTTCGCCCACGTCCCCGCGAGCGGTTCGAGCTGCTGGGCCATCACGCCGACGTCGGAGATGTCGGTGCCGCGCGGGAAGGCGGCCGCGGCGGTGACGAGGATCGCCATCGTGATGAGACCGCCGACGACGATGGACGCGACGGTGTCGGCCCGGCAGTCCGGGAGTTCGTCGGGACCGTGCCAGCGTTCCTGCACGTTGCTCGCGTGCAAGAAGAGGTTGTAGCCGACGACGGTCGTCCCGATGAGGCCGGTGACGAGGACGAGCGAGCCGCCGGGGACGTGCGGGACGAAGCCGGCGAAGAGCGCGCCGACGTCGGGACCGATGAGGATCGCGTCCACGACGAACGCGACGGCCATCACGGCGACGAGGGCGACGAGCACGCGCTCGATGAGCCTGTATCGGCCGGAGAGGAGTAACGCGCCCGCGACGAGACCCATGACGGGACCCCAGACGGTCTCGGGGACGCCGGTGATGGTCGCGAGACCGGCGGCGCCGCCGAGGATGTTGCCGGCCTCGTAGGCCGCGGTGCCGACGCCGATGGCACTGACGACGAGCGCGACGCTGATGTAGGAGAGGACGGGGTTGTCGAACTGTCCGCGGAGGGCCTCGCCGAGACCCTCGCGGGAGACGAGACCGAGTCGGGCGCTCATCTCCTGAAGCACGATCGTCGCGACGATCGAGAAGGCGATGGTCCACAGGAGCGCGTAGCCGAAGCGCGCGCCCGTGACGCTGGCGGTCGTCACCGTTCCGGGACCGATGAACGCGGCGGCGACCATCGCGCCCGGACCGATGGACCGGAGCCGATCGAGAACACTCATGGATGCGCTATCACGTCACACGAACGGTCATCGGTCGTCATAGGTCTTCGTAAGAACGGCGAATACATCGGCTGACTCCATCACATGTCGTATGAAGGCGTGTGAAACAGGGGTCGCGGTGCGGGGTGAAGATGCGCGCGGTCGCGGCGACGGGCGGGGCGTGCGATCGCGCTACGCGTCGACGGTGGTGATGATGGCCTTCGAGACGCCCCCTTCGACCTCGATATCGAAGGGGAGGTCGCGGGCGCTCCGCTCGACGAACCGGAGCATGAACCACTTGACGGACGCCGTCGGGAAGACGACGTGGTACGTCGGGCCGTCGGCATCGCGGACGGCGAGGAAGCCACAGAAGTCGAGCCAGTGGAGGAGGTCGCCGAGGGTGGCGAAGCGCTCGCCGTACTCGCGGGCGTGATACGCGGCGACGCGATCGACGGCGTCGAGGAAGTCGGGATCCGGGTCGCCCGCTGCGCCCTCGACGTAGTCGAGGAAGCAGTGGAGGAAGTCCACGTCGAGCAGGACGTGTTCGCCGGTCGAGAGCATCCGGTGGTAGGCGTCGAGGCGCGCGTCCGCCGCACCGTCGGCCGCGTCGAAGTTCGTCGCGTAGAACGTCACGGCGCGGCGGACGACCTCGCTCTGCGACGCGTCGGTGCGATCGGCGAGGTCCGCGAGCGCCCTCGCGGACTCGTCGTCGAGCGACACGGTGAGGCGATTCGGTGGCACGGGCGTACAAGACGCGGCCGACGGCTAATGGCTTTCCACTCGGCGGGCGCGACGCGAAAGACTAGCGAAAGATCGCGGTGTATCCAAACGTATATCCCCATATGCGCCCTATCGCGGGTAAGAATCGATGGATCTGACTGGCTCGCAGCAGGCGATTCTCAACGCGCTCATCGACGGCTATCAGTCCACGGAATCCCCGATGACGGGGGAGAAGATCGCGGAGGCCGTCGATCGCCATCCCGGGACGATACGGAACCAGATGCAGACGCTGAAGGCCCTCGACCTCGTCGAGGGGATCCCCGGCCCGCGCGGTGGGTACAAGCCGACGACGAACGCCTACGAGGCGCTCGATCAACAGGACCTCGACGAGGCGGACGAGGAGTCGCTCACGGTCGCGCGGGACTACGACCGCGTCGACATCACCGTCGAAGTGATCGACTTCCTCGAAGTGAACCACCCCGACGAGTGCAAGGCGGAGATCACCTTCACCGAATCGGTCGCCGACGTCGACGTCGGCGATCCGATCGCCATCGGTCCGACGCCCCACACCGGACTCGTCGTCGCCGGGGAGGTCACGGACATCTCCGACGACACGACGATCGAGATCGATGTCGTCCGTCTCGAAGCCCCGCTCGGCGACGAAGCCTGACGGAACGGGCCGTAACGGCCGCTCGGGTGGCGCGCGATACCGCCCCTTCCGTTTGCCGCCGCGGAGGAAGCGATAGCGCCGGAATCGCGGTCGCGAGCGCACTACCCGTCGGCTACTCGTCCGCGAGCGGGAAGACGAGATCGAAGACGGTGCCGCGGGCGTCGTCGTACGCGTCGTTGTCGCGGACGTCGACCGTGCCGCCGTAGGCGTACATCATCTCCTTCACGAGATAGAGTCCGAAGCCGTTCCCGGGTTCGTTGAGTTCGGAGACGCCCTTTTCGAGGACGACCTCCTTCTCGTCGTCGGGGATCCCGGGACCGTTGTCGGCGACGTGGACGGCGATCGCGGGGCGGTCGCGCGTTTCGACCTCGGCGTCCGGGTTCTCGGCGTCGAAGTTGGGCAGGACCGCGCCGGATTCGGCGTCGATCTGCACCTCGCAGGTCGTCCGCGACGCCCACACGTCGACCGCCGGGTTCGCCGTGTCGTTGTGGACGACGGCGTTCGAGAGGACGTTCTCGAAGACCTCGCCGACGAGGTCGTCCGCGATGACTGTCGTCGACGGATCGGGGAGGTCGTGCGTCTCGAAGTCGGCGTCCGGATAGGCGTCGCGCGCGAGCGTGAGCTTCCCGTCGAGTTCGTCCCGGAGCGCGACCGGGTAGGTCTCGTGGTCGCTCTCGCGGACGATGGCGTCCATGAACGCCCGCATCGTGTCGATGACCGACGAGAGATCGGCGACGCGCTCGCGGATCGTCCGCAGATGCTCGCGCGCCGCGTCGTCCGTGACGTACTCGTCGGCGAGGAGGCCGGCGCGCGCGTCGACGAGGTTCAGCCCGTTCAGGATGTTGTGCCGGATGATGCGGTTCATGAACTCGAGGCGCTCGCGCTCGTGTTCGAGGGCGCGCTCGCGCTCGCGCTGCTCGGTCTTGTCCTTGACGACCTTCGTGTACCCGAGGAGGTCGCCGTCGGCGTCGCGGCGGGACGCGATCGTCACGTCCGCCCAGAATCGGGTGCCGTCCTTGCGGACGCGCCATCCCTCGTGGTTGGCCCGTCCGGTCTCGCGCGCCTCGGCGAGCAGCGACTCCGGGAGTCCCTCGGCGACGTTCGCCTCCGGGTAGAACACGGAGAAGTGCTCGCCGACGATCTCGTCCTGCTCGTAGCCCTTGATCTGCGCCGCGCCCTGATTCCACGAGGTGACGTGTCCCTCGTCGTCGAGGGCGAAGATCGCGTAGTTGTCGACGCCCTCGACCACCTCCTCGAACTTCGACTCCTCTTCGCGGAGCTGCTTGCGGCGCTCCTCGAGGAGGCGTTTGCGCTCGAACTCGTAGCCGATCCAGTTGCCCATCAGCTCGACCATCGTCAGCTGCCAGTCGTCGAAGGAGTCCGCTTCTTCGCGGTCGAGGAAGCACAGCGACCCGTAGAGGGTGTCGTCGACGTAGACCGGCGTCCCGATGTACGTCTCGAAGCCCGTGTCGGTCCCGTAGTTCCGCGGCGGGACGTCGAACGGCCGGGCTTCGAACTGGACGGTGCGGCCCTCCTCGACGAGGCGCTGACAGTGCGTCTGCACGAGCGGGACGACGTCACCGGCCTCGCGCTCGGCGTGCTCGGTCCGAACGATCCTGATTCGGTACTCGTCGCTCTCGGTGTCGATGCGGGCGAACGAGCCGTACTCGGCGTCGAAGAGGTCGCGTCCGATGTCGATGAGAGCCTCGATCTTCGCTTCGAAGTCCCGGCCGGTGTCGGAGATGACGTCGTACATCTCGCGGAGCGTGCGCTCGCGGGTGTCGAGTTCCTGCTCGCGGCGCTTGGTGGCCGTGATGTCCGTGTAGTGCTCGATGCGCCCGCCCGCGTAGCGCCCGCTCTCGATGGGTTGACTCCAGTGTTTGAGCCAGCGCTCCTCGCGGTCCGGGCCGGCGGTGATGTGGCACTCGAACTCGACGGTCTCGTCGTTGGCCGCGTACGTTTCGAGGAGGCGCTCGCGGAATCGCTCGGAGTGCTCGAAGCGCTCGGCGATGCGGTCGGTGATGAGGGTGCGCTCGTCGCGTCCGACGACGGCCGAGCGGTCGAGACCGAAGTAGTCCGCGGTCGCCTCGCTGATCCAGACGACGTGGAAGTCATCGTCGAGGACGAACGTCGCCACTTCGGAGGTGTCGAGGACGTCGTTCGTGAGCGTCCGGTACTCCTCGCGGCTCCGCTGGAGGTCGGTCTCCGTCATTCGACGCCGCGCGCTGTAGACGCCGACGCCGAAGGCGGCGACGGCGCCGAAGAGGACGCCGTCGAGCGCGAGGATCCACGGCTTGAGGCGGTGCATCGCCCACAATTGGAGAGCGATGACGAGCGCGTAGAGCGCGGCGATGCCGGCCGCGGCACCGAGGTTCCACTTCGTGACCGTCCACACGTATCCCGGCTCCCAGTCGGTCCCGCCGAGCCAGACGCCACCGTAGACGAGCGCGAGCGCGAGACAGATCAGCGGCGCGTTCTCGACGGTCGTCGTCGCGACGGCCCACGAGAGCGTCGAGACGTCGTCCCACATGTCGTAGAACGGAATCGCCAACAGGAGGAAGCCGAGCAACGATATCGGTACCCACGAGAGCTCGCGAAGTCGCGGGACCGGCCGTGCGTCCATGCCGGCGTTTATCGACCCGGGCCTTTGAATACCCCGGCCCCGACGACGGCGCGCCGACGTGACGACGGAATCTGATCAAATCACGGACACGATTGGGCGTCTCGCAGCTGCAATTCCGTGGAATTTTACGGTCAGCTCCCATATCCGAACCGATGGCAGAGATATCTGATTCGCTTCGCCTGCTATTCGAGACGGAGATCGAGACCGACGGCGATCGCTACGTGGTGTCGCTTCCGAAGTCGCTGGTCGAGGACGGATCGCTGTCGCTCGACGAGACGTACCGCGTCGCGCTCCTCGCGGCGGCGGACGGCGAGCGCGGTGCGACCGAGACGTCGACGTCCGAGACGGAGCCGGCCGAGACGGGTGGCCCGGCGCGCTCGCGACCGGCCGCGGGCTCGCGCGGGGGACAGACACAGGAGCCGCCGGTCAGCGAGGGCGACATTCGGACGGTGACGATCGACACGCTCGGCGATCAGGGCGACGGCATCGCGAAGGTCGAGCGCGGATTCATCGTCATCGTTCCGGGGACGGAGCCGGGCGATCAGTTGAACGTCGAGATCACGGACGTGAAGGAGACGGTGGCGTTCGCGGAGCCGGTCGAGAGCGACGCCTAAGCCCGCTACCACCCGCTCGCGCGCCGACCCCGATCGCTTCTCGCTCGACGCGCGGCGCGCGCGAGTAGTGCGAAACAGCAGAACTGGACGACGAGCAGCAGGTACGTGATGCCCTCGACGCGCGCCGTGATCACGAAGAGACCGGCGACGAGATACGTGTTCGCGAGCGTGCAGAGCGCGCCGAGCGTCCCGTAGATCGCGACGTCCGTCGCGCCCGCGTCGCGCGCCCAGAGGGCGAGCGCGACGAGGACCGCGAGCGCGAGCAGGCCGAAGAAGTGGTACGCGGTCTGGACGGCCGGGCGGAAGGTGAGGAGGAGGTCGCGCGCGAAGACGGCCTGCAAGACGGGGAGCGCGAGGCCGCCGAGTGCGGCGTAGCGGAGTCGGCCGACGGTCGCGCCGCGGCCGCGCTCGGCGTCGATCCAGACGAACGCGGCGACGAGCGCGACGAAGATGGCGAGCGCGGTCGTGAGGTGGGTGAGCTGCGTCGGCGGCGCGTAGCCGCCGGGGACGAGACCGGCGAGCGTGACGGTGAGACCGCCGAAGAGCACTTGTAGGGGGAGGAGGATTGCGGCGAGCCACGCGCTCCGCGAGACGCGCGTCCCGCGATCCGTCCACCAGAGGATGATCGCGTTGCCGACGATGAGGTAGCCGACGCACATCGCGACGAGGCGGTGGAACCACTCGATGAACTGCGGGACGGAGAGACCGATCGGCGAGAACTGTCCGGCGCACCCGGGGTACGTGTTGTTGCAGGTGGCGCCGGCGCCGGCCGCGGCGGTGAACTCGCCGAGGAGGACGAGGAGGAAGGTGACGACGAGCGTGAGCGCGGCGAAGCCGCGGGCGTGGCGGACGAAGACGCCGCCGACGCGCCGCGGGAGCGTGGCGAGCGATCGTCCCGACGTCGACGTTTCCATGGCCGGGCGTAGGGCGAGGCGGTATAAATGCCTGCAGGTTCGCCGACGCGCGTGTGCGGGGGCGAGCGTCCGAGCCTCGAAGCGGGGAGTATTAGTTCGGCGTGGACCCAAGGACCGGACATGGATCGGCGGGCGTTCCTCAAGAGCGGCGCGGCGATCGCGCTCGGCGCGACCATCGCGGGGTGCCTCGGTGACACCGGCCGGGACTACGACGTCGCGATGGTCTCCGACGCGTACGTTCCGCGTTCGACCGCGACGGTGCCGGACGACGCCCCGAGCTGGGTGCCGCGCGACGTCCCGACGGTCGAGGTCGTCGCGGGCGACGCCGTCGTCTGGGAGAACACGGGCGCGCGCAATCACACCGTCACCGCCGCGACGTACGACCACGATCAGGTCGAGGCGCTCCTCGGGATCAGCGGCGACGCGGCGCACGCGCACGACCCCCACCTCCCCGCGGGCGCCGACTTCTTCTCCTCCGGGTCGTTCGACGGCGAGGTCGCGGCCGCGCGATCGTTCATCGACGAACTCGACGGCGGCGGCGTCGTCCCGCCGGGCGAGCGCTACGAGCACGCCTTCGACGTCCCCGGTTGGTATCACTACTACTGTATCCCGCACCTCCCCGCGGGCATGATGGGGAACGTCCACGTCCTCGACGCCTGATGGTTTCGGGATCGACGGGCTTTATCGACGGGAACGGGAGAGTCCGATTGGTACCGATGACAGCGATGGCCGACACGACAGGACGGCGACGTGGAGCGGGGCGGCCGACGACGACGGGGGGCCGGCGATGACGGACGTCGTCGTCCTGCGCCAGAAGATCCACGGAATGGACCCGGCGGACTACGCGGCGACGCTCCGCGAGCGACTGCCCGAGGCGGAGGTGGCGCTGGCGCGGACGCCGAGCGAGGAGCGCGAACTGCTGATGGAGGCGTCGGTGGCGACGGGCTTCCAGATCGATCCGGAGGTCGTCGCGGCCGCCGACAGCCTCGACCTCTTCGTCTGTACGTTCGCCGGCACCGATCACCTCCCGCTCGACGCCCTCGAAGACGCGGGCGTGACGGTGGCGAACGCCTCCGGCGTCCACGGGCCGAACATCGCCGAGCAGGTGTTGGGCTACGTCCTCGCGGACGTCCGCAACCTCCGGCGGGGATGGAGACAACACGAGCGCGGCGAGTGGAACCACTATCAGGGCGGCGAACTCCGGGGATCGACGGCGACGGTCGTCGGGATGGGACCGATCGGTGAGGAGATCGTCGATCGCTTCGACGCCTTCGGCGTGGAGACGATCGGGGTCCGCTACACGCCCGAGAAGGGCGGGAACGCCGACGACGTCATCGGCTTCGAGGAGACGGCGCTCCTCGACGCCTTCGCGAAGAGCGACTACCTCGTGCTCGCCTGTCCGCTGACGGAGACGACGGCGGGTCTCGTCGGCGAGGAGGCCTTCCTCACGCTGCCGACGGACGCGATGCTCGTCAACGTCGCTCGCGGGCCTGTCGTGAACACGGACGCGCTCGTGGCGGCGCTCCGCGGGAACGACATCGGGAGCGCGGCCCTCGACGTCACCGATCCCGAACCCCTCCCCCACGACCATCCTCTCTGGACGCTCGAAAACGCGCTCGTCACCCCCCACAACGCCGGGCACACGCCCGAGTACTGGAATCGCTGCGCGGACATCCTCGGTGACGCCGCCGACGAGGCGGGTCTCGACTACGGCCAGTGACACGCCTCGCGCGTTAGGTGACGCTCGCGCACGTCCCGTTCCACCGTTCGTGATGGCGGACTGACTCCGGTCCGCCGAGACGCGCGCGCTTGACGGCGACGGCGAGTCGCAGCCGCTCGATGCCGGAGTCGTGGGTGGCGTTCCAGCGCGAGCAGAGGTAGCCCGCGTACCCCGCTTCGAGTCCGCCGAGGTCGCGCTTGTGCACGTTCCGGAGGTACTTGCGCCAGCGCGCGCTCGGGTAGCGCGCCGCGAACGACGGTGGAGGCGCCCACGACACCGCATCGCCCGTGATCGCGTCGACGCGCTCGCCGGTCGTCAGGCGGGCGGGCGCGACGTACCACACGTCGGTGGTGACGGGATCCGGCGCGAACATGTTCCAGCCGTAGGCCTCGGGATTGACGCCGCCCGCGTCGTCGCCGAGGTGGACGTAGCCGAGCGAGGCCGCGTTCCAGACGCACATCCCGACGAGGAGGAGGCAGACGACGACCGTGAGCGTGCCGCGCGCCAGTCGGCCGACGGGTGCGGGTGCGGGGAGCGACGGCGTGAGAGCGCGGGGCGACCGGAGGCGCGTCGCGACGTCGTCGGCGAGAGCCGGTAGCCGCGATCGCGCGAGACGGTCCTCGACGGCGTCCCAGACGAACGGCGGGACGAAGGGGAGCAGGGCGACGAGATCGACGAGCGGGAAGATCCCGACGCCGATGGTGCAGAGCAGGCCGACGTGCGCGAGGGCGAAACAGCCGACGAGTACCGCGCGGGCGCGACCCGTGGTGAGGACGAGCAGCGGCGCGCACGTCAGGAGCGCGACCCACCCGTAGTCCATGGCGGTGAGGAGGAGCGAGTGATGGGCGAGGACGGGACCGAGGAACACCGTGAACTCGCGGAGGTCGAAGACGTAGCGGATGGCGAGCCCGCGATCCCAGAGCGTCCCTTGGTGTTTGAACAGCGCGGTGACGACGTAGACGAAGACGACTTGTAGGAGGAGGGCCGCCGAGGCCGCCGAGACGACGCCCGCCGACCGATCGGTGGCGTCTCCCACGCGAGCGCGGGCGTCGAGCGACCAGCGCGCGCCGAGCGGGAGGAGCAGTCCCCAGAGGGTCAGGCGGCGCAGGAGCGAGTCGCCGCCGTTCAACACGAGCGGGTTGCGCGCCTGCAGGGAGACGAGGAGCACGAAGGAGACGAGGAGCGCGAGGCGGGTGTGATAGCCGACGAGGAGCGCGAGCGCGAACCCGGCCGCGAGCGCGAAGAGCGCGATCTCGAACCACGCGGTCCCGGAGAGCGCGTGGACCGAGAGCGCCGAGATCGCCGGATAGAGGTCGCGTAGCGCTGTTCGCGGGAGGACGCCCGCGTCCGTGTAGAACGCCGTGAGGTTGCGCGCGCGTAAGGCGAGGTCGAGGCAGAGACAGAGCGCGAGCGCGACGCGGAACGCCGCGAGCGCGCGCCGATCGACGCCGATACGCGAAGCGACGAGCGCGCGAACGCGGGCGAGGGCGGACGAGGTGGTCGGGCGGGACCGCACACCCGCGTTCCGGCGAGGTCGCGAATAAAGCTTCTCATCGGGTCGGTGGGCGAGCGGACGAGGTGTCAGTGTGGGCGAGCGGACGAGGTGTCGGTGTGGGCGAGCGGACGAGGTGTCGGGCGCGATCGACGACAGGTGGGCGTCCCGTATCCGAATCCGTTCGCACCCCGACACTTATTAGCATACCACCTGAATCGGGAGATGGTACACGAATGATATGTAGTGCCCGAGGAGGCGGGTCGATCGGATGCGCCTGATGGTCGACCTCGAAGCGGATGCCGACGCGACGTATCTCACGAACTACCACCACAAGCTCCGGGGGCGGTTCTGGCGCGCGCTCGAGGGATCGGCGTTCGAATCCGAGCACGGCGACGGCGCGCCGATGGGGCTCGCCTTCTCCAACGTCTTCCCGTGGGGGGACATCGAGGAGGGCGACGAGCGGACGGTCCTCGTCGCGTCACCGCGCGAATCCCTCCTCGCGACGATCGCCGAGGACCTCCGGACCGACCGCGAGTTCAATGTTGGCGAGATGGCCTTTCGCGTGACCGATCTCTCGGCGCTCGACGTCGACGTCGGCGAACCGGGGACGCGCGGAACCATCGAAACCGCGACCGGCGTGTTCGTCCGCCTCTACGAGCGCCACCGCGAGGAGTACGGCATCGAGCCGTCGCGGTCGGACGCCGACACGCCGACCTACTGGCGACCGGCGCACACGGTCGAGCCGTTCCGCGACGCCATCACGGACAACCTCCAGCGGAAGCACGAGCGGTTCGCGCCGTCGTACGTGCCGGGACCGCGAGCGGTCGACGGCGACCTCTTCGAGGGGTACGACCTGATCAAGACGTACGCGCTCCCGGTGACCGTCACGCAGGGCGTCGAACTCGACGTCGTGGTGAGCAAGTGGCGACTCGACTATCGGGTGCGAGACGACGCGCACCGCAAACATCTGAACCTCGCGCTCGACACCGGTCTCGGCGGTCGGAACGCGCTCGGCTTCGGGTTCGCGAACGTCGTCGACCGGACGCGTCCCGGAGAGACGGAACTCGAGGGAGAGGATGCTCTCGCCTGAGGCGTTCGAGGAGGAGTACGACGCCGAGACGCTCGCCGCCGAGCTTCCGGCGTCGCCGGTCGCCTCCCTGCGCGACCTCCAGTACCTCTACGGGAAACTGTACACGCTCGCGACGGCGGGCGGCGGCGACTACGCCCCGTATCTCACGCCGGACGCGGCGAACGACCTCGTCGACACCGAGGACAGCCTCATCGTCGTCCGCGTCGATCTCTCCGGCGACGACCCGCGCCTCGCGGACGACGAACGCGGGCCGGTGTGGGTGACGCGATACACCGACGACCGCGTCGCGACGGTCGCCCACTGCAAGTACCCGGCGGCGCGGGGCATCGATCACAGCGTCACCCATCAGGCTGGCCGGAACAGCGACCCCGAGAAGCTCGCCCGCTACGCGACGGAGCGCCTCACGAAGTGGGCTGACGACGACGAGGTCCGCGACGTCGCCGAGGGCCACGAGCAGGGGTGGATCGTCGACGCGCTCCGCGAACTCGGCGAGCGTGACGATGCCCTCGACGACGTCGAGAGCGGGGTGAAGCGCGAACTCGGCGGCGAGTCGGCGACCGCGCTCCTCACCGTGCAGGTCCGCCTCGACGCGGACGGCGACTACCGGTGGCCGGGCGACCTCGACGTGTTCATGGCGGCGATGCGTCGACGGAAGCTCTCGAAGCTCGTGACGAAGAACGAGGCGGACGACTCGTCCGGCGACGCGGTCGACCTCGTCACCGGCGAGGCGGCTCGGACGGTCGGTACGTCCGAGGACCCCCAGAACTACTACCTCGGCAAGCAACTGGAGACGTTCCCGGGGCTGGACATCGAGGAGGCGTGGCGAACGCATCCCGTCTCGGAGGACGCCGCGGTGACGCTGATGAACGCGGAGGCGTTCGTCGAGGCGTGCACGTATCGGACGTTCGGCGCGAAGGTGTACTACCTGCCGTACTTCTTCGGGACGCCGACGCCCGCGGAGACGTACGAACTGTACGGCATGCTCTACCGGGCGGCGAACGAGGACGAGATGACGCCGATCGAACTGGCGTACGACGAGCGCCACCTGACGGCCGACGCGGCGGACGACCTCCGCTTCTACGTCTCCGCGGTGATGCCCCACCAGATGTCGCGATACGACGTCTTCGGGGAGACGCTGAACGGCCGCCTCCTCTACCCGCGCGAACTCGCGTTCGAGCACAACCGCGTCACCGAGACGTCGGCCTTCGCGGCGGCCGACGAGTGGAGCGCGCCGCTGCCGACGAACGAGAACTGGGGTCTCCTCGCCGCGAACGACGAGATGTTGCGCTCCGTCTCGACCGGGTGGTACTTCCATCAGACGTTCGCGGAGCGCGACGACACGGACGCCGACGCGGACGACCCGCGGATCGAGGCGCTCGTCGACGTCCTGAGCGGCGACGCCGTCTCCGTGGACGTGCTCCTCGCCGAGTACGTCGAGCGCCTCGTCGCCGACGAGGACGACGACGACGTCGAGCGCTTCCCCTCCTTTCGGGTGGCGAGTCAGTTCGCGCAGCTGTGCGCGCTCGCCACCGACGACCTCGACCTGCTGTCGACCGACGATCCGGGGAAGGTCCCGATCACGCGCGACCCGAGCTACGAGACGCACATCATGACACCACGAGACGACAATCCACTGGCCATCGCGGACGGCGGCGACGCCGCCGCGGCGAAACTCGAGACGTTCATCGACGAGACGCCGGCGCTCGCCCACGACGAGGACGCGCCGATCAACGACGAACGCCGCGGCGCGTTCCTCCTCGGCGCGCTCGTCGGCGAAGTCGGAAGCTATCAGGGGTACAGCGAGGACCGATCGACGACGCTCATCGATCAGTTCCCGGTGAAGTCGATCACGCGAGCGCGCGTGAAGAAGGTGACACAGGAGACCGTCGCGAAGACGCTCACGTACACGCGCGGCGAGGACCGGACGATCACGCTCTTCGAGCACGTCGTCGATCGCCTCCGCGAGACGATCCTCAGACCGGACCCGGACGACTGGGAGATCGACACCGACGACCTGCGCTTCTACTACGCGCTCGGCGTCACGTACGGCATGAACGACCACCCGGAGTGGGACAGCGCGCAGACCGACACCGACGACGAGTAATCAGCCATGACAGCACCAACCGACCCCGTTCAGCACCGTTCCGAGATCGTCTTCTGCTACGACGCCGTCGACGCGAACCCGAACGGCAACCCGCTCAGCGGTTCGAATCGCCCGCGAATCGACCCGCAGACGCAGCAGGCGATCGTGACCGACGTCCGCCTGAAGCGCTACCTCCGCGATCAGCTCGACGACGACGGCCACGGCGTCTACATCAGGAACGTCCAAGAGGAGGGCGAGCAGTACACGCGCGAACAGCTCCTCGAGGACCGCCTGAAGGACGTCGAACCCGACGACTACGAGGAGGACACCGAACTCGCCGACGCGGTCTTCGGCGAGTTCCTCGATGAGAGCGCGGACGTCCGGTACTTCGGCGCGACGATGAGCGTCGACCTCGATGACGAGTACGGTGATCTCCCCGACCACTTCACGGGTCCCGTCCAGTTCTCGCCGGGGAAATCCATGCACGCCGTGAACGAGAACGAGGAGTACGACAGCCTCACGAGCGTCATCGCGACGCAGGAGGGCAAAGAACAGGGCGGCTTCGATCTCGACGACCACCGGATCCAGTACGGTCTCATCCGGTTCCACGGGCTCGTCGACGAGCACGGTGGGACGGACACGAACCTCACGACGGCGGACGTCGAGCGCCTCGACACGCTCTGCTGGCGCGCGCTCAAGAACCAGACGATCTCGCGCTCGAAGGTCGGACAGGAGCCGCGGCTCTACTGCCGCGTCGAGTACGCCGACGAGAGCTTCCACCTCGCGGTCTCGACAGGGATCTCGCGCTCGACGAGGCGGAGTCGAAGGCCGCCGAGGAACTGCGCGACGTCCGAGATCTCGCCGTCGCGGTCGACGACTTCGTCGAGCGACTCGATCGCGCGGCCGCGGACGACCGGATCGAACGCGTTCGCGTCGTCGCGAGCGACGTCCTCTCGGTATCGCACGGCGACGAGGTGGGCGGCCCGGACGTCCTCTACGACGCGCTCCGCGACACGGTCGGCGAGGACGCCGTCGACGTCATCGACGTCTACGACGAGTACGTCGAGACGCTCGCGACGGACGACGCGGCGTGACGATGCAGGAGGACCTCGACGAGTGGTTCGACGAGGGCGGCGACGCCGCGACCGCGGAGACCACCGAGAGCGTCGAGAGCAACGACACGGGTGCGAACGAAGCGGATGCGAACGAATCTGGCGCGACCGACGCAGGTGCGAACGAAGCGGCGTCCGACGCAGGTGCGAACGAATCTGGCGCGACCGACGCAGGTGCGAACGAAGCGGCGTCCGACGCGTTCGTCCCCGATCGGTGTCTCTCGTTCACGGTTCGCGGACCGTGGGGGCACTTCCGGCGCGTCGAGGGGAACGTCGTCAAGCAGACGTACCGCGTGCTCCCGCGGACGACGGCCGCCGGTCTCATCGCGGCCGTCCTCGGGATCGAGCGCGACGGCTACTACGACCTGTTCGCGCCCGACGCCTCCGCGCTCGCCGTCGAGCCGGTCCGTCCGCTCCGCACGCTGAACATGCCGATGAACACGCTGTCGACGTCGAACGCCGATCTGGCCTCGCTCAATCCTCGCGGGAAGATCAGCGTCAAACTCCCGAATCCGGCGAAGCCGCGACAGCAGCACAACTACGAGGTGCTCGTCGATCCCGCCTACCGCCTCGACGTCGCCCTCGACGACGCGGCCGTCTACGCCGACCTCCGAGAGACGCTCGAAGCCGGGGAGTCGCACTACGTGCCGAGTCTCGGTCTCTCCGAGCACCTCGCGGAGATCGAGTACCACGGCGAGTTCGCCGTCGAGGACGGTCCGACCGACGACGTCGTCTCGGTCGATTCGGCGGTCCCCGACGCGGTCGACGACGTCGTGCCCGATCCCGATGCGCGCTGTCAGGTCGAGGAGTCACCGGGGTTCATGACGACCGACGCGGGCGGGCGGACGACGACGCGATTCACGACGTACGTCTACAACCCCGACGCGGGTCCGCTTCGAGTCCGCGACGTCTCCGCCGCGCGCGTCGACGGCCGGACGGTGGTGTTCGTCTGAGATGCCACGCCGGTACTCCCATCCGCCCGAGAACGGGGACGACGGCACCGGACTCTCCGAGCACCTCCGCGACGTCGCGGCGCGCCTCGAACACGTCGTTCCCGAGGACGCGACCACGCCGAGCGGGGAGTCGCTGCGCGCGGTCGTCCGCACGCTCGCGCTCGTCCACGACTTCGGGAAGGCGACGACGGACTTCCAGCGATACATCGGCGTTCTCGACGGAGAGCCGGAGTCGCCGCTGCGGCGCTATCACGCCCCGGTCGGGGCGTTCGCCGCCTACTACGCGCTCGATTCGCGGGGCTTCGAGACGGAGACGTGCGTCGCGGGATTCGTCGCCGTCGGCAAACACCACGGTCGGCTCCCCGACGTCGCCGATTACGTCTACGGCCGCGCGCACCGCCGGGACGGCGTGAGCGGTCGCGAGCAGAACCCGGCCGAGCGACAGCAGCTCGCGATCGGCGATCAGCTCGCCGATATCGACGGTAACGCGCGCGCACTCGCCGCAGACGTCTTCGAGGCGGCGACCGACGGCAACGGGAGTTGGGCGGCGTTCTTCGACGGGTTCGGTGGACTCCTCGGCGACGTCGAGGAAGCGGTCGCGTCAACGGGAAGCGGGCCGGGGGCGAGCAGAGACGCCCTCTCCGAGTCGTGCTACGCGCTCGTCCTCCAGAGTTGGAGCGCGCTCGTCCTCGCGGACAAGACGAGCGCCGCGGGCGCACCGAACGACGCGGCGACGTACGCGGCCGCGGAGCCGTCGCTCGATACGTTGGACGCGTACGTCGAGACGCTGGAGGCCGAGGCGAGCGCGGACGCGGACGGCACGCGCGCGGAGCGCCTCAATCATCATCGCTCGCGCGCCCGCGAGGACGTGCTCGCCAACGCGGCGTCGTTCGCCGCCTCGGGCGGCGGCGTCGCGACGCTCACTCTCCCGACCGGAATGGGAAAGACGCTCACGGGTCTCTCGGCGGCTCTCGACCTCCGCGATCGCCTCGACGGCGAGCGCGTCG
>NZ_BATA01000044.1 GCF_000474235.1 Halarchaeum acidiphilum MH1-52-1 | reverse complement strand
CGTCGGGACCGGTGAGTCGTACTGGGGCGGCGGCGACGCCGAGATCATCGAGCGGATGGCGCCGTTCCTCGTCGGCGAGAACCCCCTCGACATCGATCGGCTCTACGAGCACCTCGTCCAGAAGATGAGCGGTGAAGGCTCCATCTCCGGAAAGGTCATCTCCGCCATCTCCGGTATCGAGATCGCGCTCCACGACGTCGCGGGCAAGCTCCTCGACGTCCCTGCGTACCAGCTCGTCGGCGGGAAGTACAGAGACGAGGTCCGGGTCTACTGCGACCTCCACACGGAGGACGAGGCCAACCCGCAGGCCTGCGCCGCCGAGGCCGAGCGCGTCGTCGACGAACTCGGCTACGACGCCATCAAGTTCGACCTCGACGTGCCCTCCGGCCACGAGAAGGACCGCGCGAACCGCCACCTCCGCAACCCCGAGATCGACCACAAGGTCGAGATCGTCGAGGCGACCACCGAGGCCGTCGGCGACAAGGCGGACGTCGCCTTCGACTGCCACTGGTCGTTCACCGCGGGCAGCGCGAAGCGCCTCGCGCGCGAGCTCGAGGAGTACGACGTCTGGTGGCTCGAAGATCCCGTCCCGCCGGAGAACCACGACGTCCAGCAGAAGGTGACGGATTCGACGTCGACGCCGATCGCGGTCGGCGAGAACGTCTACCGGAAGTTCGGCCAGCGCACCCTCCTCGAACCGCAGGCCGTGGACATCGTCGCGCCCGACCTCCCCCGCGTCGGCGGGATGCGCGAGACCCGCAAGATCGCGGACATCGCCGACATGTACTACATCCCGGTCGCGATGCACAACGTCTCCTCGCCGATCGGCACGATGGCCTCCGCGCAGGTCGCCGCCGCCATTCCGAACTCGCTCGCGCTGGAGTACCACTCCTACGAGCTCGGCTGGTGGGAGGACCTCGTCGAGGAGGACGACCTGATCGAAGAGGGTCGCATGGAGATCCCCGAGGAACCCGGTCTCGGTCTCACGCTCGATCTCGACGTCGTCGCGGATCACATGGTCGAGGGCGAGACGCTGTTCGACGAAGCCTGAACGGGTTCGTCGAGCAAACGGAGCTTTGCTCGTCCAGTTCGACGAGGAGTGAAACGACTCGTCGAGCAAGCAGGACGTAGTCATGCCCAGTTCGACGAAGCGTAAGCGTCGTCGAGCCAGCGAGTCGCAGTGCGTGGCTCTCGCTGCACGCGGTACGCGAATCCCGAGCGATCTTGTCGGAGCCGACCGACCGAGGCGTCCGATCCGTTGCGGGTGGTCCCAACGCGTGGCATCCGCGGGGGATCGGTGTGCACTCGAATGCGGGCGTCGGACGACGGTCCCAGATGAGTGAACGCGACCGCGTGGGATGGATCCGTCCGACATCCCGGACTCGTGGACGCTTCTCCCCGGAAATCGGCTATCACGCACCTGAGTTCCGATCGATTCGGTTCGGTATCGCTGAATGACTGTTCCACGTTCGGGCGATCCGTCGCGTGCCTGTCGTCCGCGGCGACTGATGAACGGGGAGGAAACGCGCCGAACCGTTCGATTACGTGAATAGTTTTGTAACGCTACCGTGTTTCGGTCGACTGAACGAATCCGGCATGCGGGCGTTCAGCCCGTTCGATGATCTCGCGCTGGGCGTGCTGTCGCCGGCCGCGTCGGCGGTGTCGTCTCGCCGGCGGTGTCGCGTCGGAATAGGAAAGCTATTATAACGCGACCCGGAGAGGTTCACGTATCCGCACGACAATGTCCCGGATAACCGACTACGAGCTCTTCGAAGTACCGCCGCGCTGGCTGTTCCTCCGGATCGAGACGTCGGACGGCGTCGTGGGTTGGGGGGAGCCGGTCGTCGAGGGGCGATCGAAGACGGTCGCGACGGCCGTCGAGGAGCTGATGGACAACTACCTGCTCGGGGAGCCGGTGAACCCCATCGAGGACCACTGGCAGACGATGTACCGCGGGGGGTTCTACCGCGGCGGCCCGGTCCTGATGAGCGCGATCGCGGGGATCGATCAGGCGCTCTGGGACGCCAAGGGCAAACAGTTGGGGGCGCCCGTGTACGAACTGCTCGGCGGTGCGGCCCGCGACCGGATCGAGGTCTATCAGTGGATCGGGGGGGATCGGCCCTCCGAGGTGGCGGAAGAGGCGCGGCAGAAGATCGACGAGGGGTTCTCGGCGCTGAAGATGAACGCGACGGAGGAGGTCGAGCGGGTGGACGATCCGGCGACCGTGGCGGACGCCGTGGACCGCCTCCGACAGGTCCGCGAGGCCGTCGGCGACGAGGTCGACATCGGCGTCGACTTCCACGGTCGCGTGACGAAGCCGATGGCGAAGCGTCTCGCGAAGGCGCTCGAACCCTACGAGCCGATGTTCATCGAGGAGCCGGTGCTCCCCGAACAGAACGACGCCCTCCCCGACATCGCCGCGCACACGACCATCCCGATCGCGACGGGCGAACGGATGTTCTCGCGCTGGGACTTCAAGGAGGTCTTCGAGAACGGCGCCGTCGACGTCATTCAGCCCGACCTCTCGCACGCCGGCGGCATCACCGAGGTGAAGAAGATCGCGGCGATGGCCGAGGCGTACGACGTCGCGCTCGCGCCCCACTGTCCGCTCGGTCCCGTCGCGCTCGCGTCCTGCATTCAGGTGGACGCCTGCTCCCCGAACGCGGTCATCCAAGAGCAGAGCCTCAACATCCACTACAACGAGACGAGCGACGTCCTCGACTACCTCGCTGACCCGTCCGTCTTCGACTACGAGGACGGGTACGTCTCCGTGCCGGATGGACCCGGTCTCGGCATCGAGATCAACGAGGAGCACGTCCGCGAGCAGGCCGAGAAGTCCGTCGACTGGCACAACCCCGTCTGGCGGCACGAGGACGGTAGCGTCGCCGAGTGGTAACTACTCCCACGACTGAAGCCGTGGGCTTTATCCTCGAACCTCTGTAATACGACCCCGTGCCCACCACTCACACGGGCAATCTGACTGATGGTGTCGGATCTGTCGTCCGGTCACGCCGCGTTCGCCCCGCGTTGGCCGCGACGCCCGAGACGTCGCTCGCGGCTCTCGTGCGGGGGCAGCGATGAGCGAAACGGGCATCGACGGCGACGCTCCGACGCGCGTCGCCGACACTCGCTGCGTGACCGGCGAGGGACCGGTATGGCACCCCGACGAGGGGGCCCTCTACTGGTGCGATATCCCGAACGGCCGCCTCTACCGGTACGATCCGGCGATCGAGGCCCACGAGCGGGTGCTCGACGGGTCGGACGCGCTCGGTGGCCACACGCTCCAGACCGATGGATCGTTCCTCCTGTTCCGCGGGGGCGGGCGCGTCGAGCGTTTCGATCCCGAACGCGGCGAGCGCGAGACGGTCGCGACGATCGAGGACGCCGCGGACACCCGGTTCAACGACGTCGTCGCGGATCCGGAGGGGCGGGTCTACGCGGGGACGATGCCGACCGACGGACGCCTCGGCCGGCTCTATCGGCTCGATCCCGACGGATCGATCGCGCGCGTCGACGACCGCGGCTACGACATCCCGAACGGGATGGGGTTCACGCCCGAACGCGACGCGATGTACGTCACGGAGTCCGACGCGACGACGGTCCACCGCTTCGAGTACGACCGGGCGACCGGCGCGCTCACGGGTCGGCGACCGTTCCTCGATTTGGGCGACGAGACCGGCGTCCCCGATGGCATGACCGTCGACGCCGACGGCGACGTGTGGTCGGCGCGGTGGAACGGCGGCGCCCTCGTCCGATACGATGCGGCGGGAGCGGAGCGCGAGCGCGTCTCGTTCCCCGCTCGGAAGGTGTCGAGCGTGACCGTCGGCGGTCCCGACTATCGGGATCTGTACGTGACGACCGCTGGCGGTGACGAGCGGAGCGTCGAGGGCGACGGTGCCGGGGCGCTATTCCGGCTCCGCGCGCCCGATGGGGTTCGCGGTCGTCCCCCGTTCCGGTCGGCGTTCCGCATCGAGTGACGCGGACCGCGACGCCGTTGACCCGTGCCGACGCGGCGATAGCGCTCGCCTCGAAAACGGGTCAACGGCGTCGCGCGTGAGTCTACCGTTTCTTCCTGAGACGCTCCTCGCGGAGTTCGCCTTTGGCGTGCCACGTGCGCGGCCGACAGGCGACGATGAGCATCCCGGCGAAGAAGACCGCGACGAGCGCGACGACGAGCGGTCCCGGGATCAACCCGATACTGGCCGTCCGTATCCACGACTCCGGGGAGAAGGCGGTGATGCGGACGATCCACGCGACGAGGAGGACCCCGAAGAGCGGGAGGTAGATCCTGCGCAGTCGGTGCGCGATGGCTTCCTCTGCGGTGATCTTGATCGCGGGCGCGCGGTAGTCGTCGGCGAGCTTCTCGCGCCACTCCGGGTCGGCGACGGACTCGGAGGGATCGAGCCCGACCGACCAGACGTTCTCCTGCAGGGTGCGAACGCGCGAGCGCCAGATATCGTAGCCGCGATAGCGCCGCGCCTCGATGACGAGGAAGACGCTGAGCGTGGCGACGCCGATGAGGATGATGTAATGGGGGTTCGTCGGACTGGAGAACGCCCACGTGAGGATGGCGGCCATGACGATGACCGCCCAGTTCGTGGTCTTATCGAGGCGTTCGCGCCAGTATTTCATCCGATGGATCTCGCCCCGGTAGAGGTGCGCCAGCGCACCGCTCGGACCCATCTCCTCGTCCAGCAGGCCCGCGCCGACGTCTCGGAGTTCGGGATCGCTCGGATCGACTCCGCCCTCGGGATCGTCCCTCATCGTGCTCGCTCGCCCCGATCGACGCACCGTCCGTCTCCTGATCGTGTCGATCGCTCGGTCATGGATTCGTGCCACAGTACACGACTCCGATCAGCCCCATAGAGGTTTGGTCCGGCACGAACTCGCGGTGTTCGGTCTCGTCTCGCCAGCGGCGGAACGGCCAGACCGGAAGTCGGGCCGGATTCTCCGAGTACGACGACTTCGGTTCCGTTTCCACTTCGCGATGGACTCGGCGTCGACGGCGCGTCGCTTCGGGGAGTCGCGACGGGGTCCGGACCGCTCGAGTGGGATGTCACTCCGCCTCCGTTTCGCGCGCGTCGGGATCGGTCCTCTCGATGAGGGGGTGTTGAACGTAGTCGTCGATTTCGACGTCGTCGAGCGAGCGGAGACCGTCGAGGCGGGCCATCTTCCGCAGCCCCAGCTCCGCGACCTCCTCGCGGGGTACCGTGAGCACGTAGGCGTGCATCCGATCGATGCCGGCCCGCTCGGCGGCGAGCGCGCGGTGGTGGCCGTCGACGAGGAGGGTCTCGTACCCGTACGAGACGACGATGAGCGGCTCCGCCAGCCCGTTTTCGAGTTCGTACTTCCGGCCCTCCAGTTCGTCGGCGTAGACGGAGCGCTGGGTCGGCATCAACTCGGAGATGGCGACGTCCCGCTCGGAGACCTCGATGTCGATGTCGTGGGTTCGTTCGAGGAGTTCGCGCGTGCTCTGCACCTTCGAGGGCGTCGTCCGCTCGATCTGGCTCCTGACCGCGTCGCCGTTCGAGAACATCCCGAGGAGGCGGTCGTCCTCGTCGACCACCGGGAGGAACTGGTGGCCGGTGCGGAAGATGACGCGCGCGGCGTTCTTCACGGACATCCCCGGTCGAACGACGATCAGTTCGCGCGTCATCACCTCGTTCACGTGCACGTCGCCGTACACTTCGAGGAGGTCGATGGCGCCGACGAAGCCGAGGAGGTGGTCGTCCTCGTCGACCACCGGGACGCCGTTGTACTGCGATCCCTCCTTCAATCGATCGACGACGTCCGTCACCCACGCGTCCGTCGCGACGGTCTCGACGTCGGTCCGCATGTAGTCCTCGACGCTGATCTCGTCGAACTCCATCGGCGTGATCGTCGCGTCGCGGTCGTGATCCGTCGTCACCATTCGTCCCCCGATACGGGCGCATCGGCCTAACCCCTGTCGCTCACACCGGCGATGTCGAGGGAGACGCCATGACCCCGAGGCGGTCGACCGACCGCTCTCGACGACGCTCCGCGCGGCGGCCCTCGCGTCGAGAACTAATTTGACAGATACCAGTGTAGATCCGAGATCAGTAGCGAATCAAATATTGATAAGATCGGGGTAGAGTACGCGAAATCAGAGAGATAGGGCACTATTAGCCGCCAATAGCGTTGATTACCACTCGGTCCCCGAATCGACTCTCTCCATTTCGCCGCTCAGTTAACCGTCTCTCTCGATGAGACGTGACGCCGTTCGAGCGGGTGACTCCCCGATCGGTGGCGATCCGCTCTCGGCGAGCGACGTGACCCGGTGCCCCGTCAATCGCGGTCGTGACGGCGACGGCGGGCCGCGCGGTGCGGCCATCGTCCGACTACTCGACGCGGGTCTGCGTCTGCTCGCGCATGAACTGCTGGAGGTACCAGTAGCCGCCGGCGAACTTCCCGGTCGTCCCGGAGTACTTCCACCCGCCGAACGGCTGCGCCTGCACCAGCGCGCCCGTCGTCGCGCTCTGCGAGCGGTTCGCGTAGCACATCCCGGACTCGATCTCGTCGAACCAGCGATCGATCTCCGCGTCGTCCTCGGAGAAGAGTCCCGCGCAGAGCCCGTATTCGGAGTCGTTCGACTTCCGGATGCCCTCGTCGAGGTCGGCGATCGGGTGGACCGTGACGAAGGGGAGGAAGTGCTCGTCGCGCGCGAGGTCGTGCTCGTGGGGGACGTCGGTGACGACGGTCGGCTCGACGAACCGGCCGTCTTCGAGGTCGCCCTCGGTGCGGACCGCACCGCCCGTGCGGACGGTGCCGTCGGCGGCGGCGCGCTCCGTGATCGACTCGTAGCGTTCGAGCGCGGCGTCGCTGATGACCGGGGAGACGAACGTCTCGCGCTCGGTCGCGGGACCGACGACGAGCGCTTCGGTCTCGTCCACGAGCGCCTCGGTGAACTCGTCGTAGACGCCCTCGTGGACGTACACGCGGGATGTCGCCGAACACTTCTGTCCGCTGAAGGAGAACGCGCCCTTCATCACGCCCTCGACGGCGGCGTCGACGTCCGCGGCGTCGCTGACGATGACGGGGTTCTTCCCGCCGAGTTCGGCGATCACGGGCCCGTGCTTGCCCTGCTCGGAGAACGTCTCGCGGATGGAGAGCCCGACCTCGCGCGACCCGGTGAAGACGACGCCAGCCACGTCCTCGTGCTCGACGAGGGGCTGGCCGGCGTTCGGGCCGTCGCCCGTGACGAAGTTCAGGACTCCGTCCGGGAGACCGGCGTCCTGCATGATCGCCATGCACGTCTCCGCGATCAGCGGCGTGGACTCCGCGGGCTTCGCGACGACGGTGTTCCCGGTGAGCAACGCCCCGGCGGTCATCCCGACGAAGATGGCCATCGGGAAGTTGAACGGCGCGATGACGCCGAAGACGCCGTACGGCCGCAGGAGGTTGCGCGTGTGCTGTCCGGGGGTCGGCTCGCCGGTGTCGAAGTCGTAGCCGTTCGAGCGCTCGCACTCCCGGCTGTAGAACTCGAGGAAGTCGATGGCCTCGTCGACGTCAGCCATCGCTTCAGTCCGGTTCTTGCCGTTCTCCAGCGAGATGGTCGCGGCGAGCTCGAACTTGCGATCGCGCATCGTCGCGGCGGCGTCCCGGAAGATCGCGACGCGGTCGGCGACGTCGAAGCCCTCCCACTCGTCGGCGACGGCGCTCGCCGCGCGCACGGCGTCGTCGATGTCGTCCGCGTCACCCGCGGCGAACTCGCCGACGGTCAGGGTCTGATCGCCCGGCGACGTCACCTCGAAGTGCGCGTCCGTCGCGACGCGCTCGCCGTCGATCAGGAGGTCGTGCGTCTCACCGAGTTCCGCGCGGACGGTCTCGACGGCGTCCTCGTAGGCCTCGTGGAACGCCTCGACGTCGTCGGTCTCCTCGTAGTATCGGTACGTCAGTTCGTTTTCGAACGCTTTCGCTTTCACAGTGTTGTAGGGTCCGCGGGCGCTATTATAGATTTGGGTCCGAATGCGACATCACGTGAGGACGGCGCGCGCGGCGAAGAGGAGGTTCTCCTTGCGCTCCATGACGCGCCGGTAGAAGTACTGCGCCCACTTCGACCCGTAGGGGGCGTACTGGACGACGCGGACACCGTCGTCGGCGAGATCGAACTGCGCGTCGTCGCGGACGCCCATGAGCATCTGCACCTCGTAGGGCGTGTCGTGCTCGTCGTGGAGGCGCCGCGCGAGCGAGATCATCTTCGGGTCGTGGCTCCCGACGGCGACGCGATCGAACTCGCGAAAGAGGTATTCGAGGTGTTCCTCGTAGGCCTCGTCCACCCGCGATTTGTCGGAGTACGCGATCGACGCGGGCTCGTCGTACGCGCCCTTGACGAGGCGCACGATCGCGTCGGTCGCGGCGAGCCGTTCGAGGTCGTCGCCGGTCCGCTTGAGGTTGGCTTGGATCGCGACGCCGAGTTCAGCGCCGTCGCGAGCGGCGTTCTCGACGACGGCGTCGAGCGTCGCGTCCGTCGTCGCGTGGTCCTCCATGTCCACCCAGACGAAAACCCCGTGTTCGGTGGCGTGATCGACGATATCCGCGAGGTTCTCCGCGAAGACGTCCGCACCGATGTCGAGTCCGATCTGGCTCGGCTTGACGCTGATCGACGCGTCGAGGTCGCGCTCGTCGATCTCGGCGGCGAGATACCGGTACTCCATGGTGTCCCCGAACGCGGGCGTGCGCTCGTGGTAGTGCTCCCCGAGGAGGTTGAGGATGGCGCTGACGCCACGTGCGTTGAGCGCGGCGGCGTGATCGAGCGCTCCCTCGGGCGACTCAGCGGCGACGAAGTCGTTCGCGATAGGCGGGATCACGGTTCCCACTCGACGCCCCGACGACAAAAGTGATCCCATTCGTCTCAGGGCGTGTACACCCGCGAAACCGGCGATATCCCACGCCACGTTCACGATAGTAGAACCGTGCCGTCTCGCCCCGCGTACCGCCGCTCACGCCGGACGACGCGGGCCGGGACTCCGATCGGCGACGCGACGCGGCTCGGGGCACGTCCGCGACGCCAATATTGTTCGGATAGTGTGAACTGATCCGGTCACGGCCGCGAGGATTCGACACTCGCTCCCTGTGTGTGGAACGTCAGCGGGACACGCCCAGAAATTACACCGATATCGTCGTAATCGACCGAACGGCCAGTACGTCCCGGTGCGCCATAATAGTTCTCATATCATGAACGACGTGTACCGAACCGGTCCGGTTCGGTCCGATCCGGTCCAATCTGATCCGGTCCAGTCCGATCCGTACGGCTCGCGTCCGTCCATGTGGTGCGGCGGTGGCCGAGTGGTGCGGCGGTGGCCGGGCGTCGATCGGCGCGCCCGACAGCGAGATGGCATCGGCGCGCCCCATCGGACGCTGGCCGATCCCCGTCGGCGCCATCGTGACGTCGCGAATGCGACACGACCACCATGCGAACGCTTTTGCGCGCCGGTCGTGTGATGGTATCGTATGGCGGGAAACGATCGGACGTTCACGACGACCGAGACGTCGTTCGCGGTCGTCCACGCGATCGAAGAGGCGAGCGGTGCGACGTTCGCGGAACTCAGATCGCGCCTCGACCTCCCGAAGAGCACGCTCTACTACCACCTGAACACGCTGACGAAGCTCGGCTACGTGGTGAAGGAGGACGGGACGTACCAGCTCGGTCTCCGCTTTCTCTCGCTCGCGGAGCAGGCCAAGCGCAAGGAGCCCGCGTTCGACGTCGTGCGCTCGAAGGCCCGCGACCTCGCCGACCGGATGCCGGAGGAGATCGACTTCTCGACGGAGGAGAACGGGCGGCTCGTCGTCGTCTACCACAACATCGGCGGCTCCGCGATGACCGACTTCGAGATCGGGCAGTACCTGTACCTGCACGCGACGGCGAACGGGAAGGTGTTGCTCGCGGAGAAGCCCGAGGAGCGCGTCGACGAGATCATCGATCGCTGGGGTCTCCCGGCGCTCACGGCGAACACGATCACGGATCGAACGGTGCTGAAAGAGGAGTTGGACCGCATCCGCGAGCGAGGGTACGCGATCAACGACGAGGAGCAGCGCGAGGGACTCCGGAGCGTGGGCGCGAAGATCACGAAGCCCGACGGGAGCGTCCTCGGGTCGCTCGCCGTCGACGGCGCGACCTACCGGCTGACCGACGAGCAGATCGAGGAGCACACCGTTCGAGAGCTGTTCGACACGATCGACCAGATCGAGACCGAACTCGAACAGGGGTAGCGCCGCCGCGTCGCCGCGGGCGACTGACCGTGGGAAACGCGCCGCCGGATCAGTACATTCTTGTATTGCTCTATTTAACGTCACGATATGGTACAAGCGGGTATGAATACGATCATCGGCTTGGTCGGCTATCTCGTCCTCGTGGTGGCGGTCGGTCACTGGGGGACGAAACTGGTCTCATCGGAGGAGGACTTCTTCCTCGGCGGTGACCAGCTGCCGGGCTGGGCGCTCGCGCTCTCCGAGCGGAGTTCCGGGATGTCCGGCTGGCTCCTCCTCGGCGTCCCGGGTCTGGCGTGGTCGGTCGGTCTCTCCGCCATCTGGGTGCTCGTCGGGACCACTGGCGGTGCCATCTTCCAGTGGATCGTCTACGCGCGTCCGTTCATGGAGGGGCGCAAGGAGACGGGCGCGATTACGCCGATCGGGTTGCTCGCGGAGAAACTTCCCAGCGACTCGCCGATCGTCCGCGCGCTCCCCGCGCTCGTCACCTTCGTGTTCTACATGGGCTACGTCGGCTCGCAGTTCCTCGCCGGCGGCGACATCTTCAAGAAGGCGTTCGGGATCGACCCCGTCATCGGCGTGCTCCTCATCGGCGGCATCGTCACGGCGTACTCGCTCGCCGGCGGGTTCCCCTCCGTCGTCTGGACCGATGTGATGCAGGCGCTCTTGATGGTGTTCACCCTCGTCGTCCTCCCCGGCTACCTCCTGATCGGCGTGTTCCTCGATCCCACGACGTCGCTCGTCGGCGGGCTCGCGGCCTCGGGTGGCCATCGGGCGACGCCGTTCGGCGGTCGGACGGGGATCGTCGCGCTCGTCTTCCTCGGCGCCAGCCTGAGTTGGTTCTTCGAGTATCTCGGCGGCTTCCCCCACCTCGACGCCCGGTTCATGGCCGTCCGAAACGACGGCGATCGCCGCTCCGCCGTCATCGTCGCCTCCGTCTGGGGCGTCCTCACGTCCACCGGCGCGGTGCTCCTCGGTCTCCTCGCCCGCGTCATCAACGGCGCCCCGCAGGCCGTGCAAGCGGATCGCGAGATGGTTCTGCCGTTCATGATCCTCCAACACCTCCCGGGACTGCTCGGGGGCGTGCTCCTCGCCGGCGCGCTCGCCGCGATGATGTCCACGGCGTCCTCACAGATCGTCGTCGCCAGCTCCACGATCGCGCAGGACGTCTACCGCGAGATCCTGATGAAAGGGGAGGACCTCAGCGAGAAGGCGCATCTCCGCGTCTCTCGCGCCGCCACGCTCGCGGTCGGCGTGATCGGACTCGTGATCGCCCTCGTGACGTCGAACCTCGTGTACACGCTCGTCAGCTACGCGGGCACCGGACTCTTCTCCGCGTTCGGTCCGGCGTTCACGCTCCTCTTCTTCTGGCGGCGCGACCTCTCCGTGGCCGGTCTCGTGGCGGCGTTCGTCGCCGGACCCGCGGCGACCGTCCTCTGGATCACGCTCGGGATGAACTCGCTCGTCACCGTCCGCCTCATCGCGCCGCCGATCGGGTTCGCCGCCGCGATCGGCGCCACGCTCCTGTGGCCGAGCGGCGAGTCGTCCGAGCGGGCCACGTCAGCACACACCGCGAGCCAAGACTGATGGCCGTCCCGCGGCCGACCGCGAACGGCTCGGGGGACACGCCTGAGCCGGAACGTCACAGATATCCATCTTGTATCCGTATCTGATATATGTGCGACCGAGCGCGAGCCACGCGATCGAATGTGATCGCTGTGTGATCGGGATTCCGCGCCTCGGACATCGATCGCGCCGTCGCACGAGACGAACTGAACGCGATGCCGCCTTCGGGAATTGACGAGACAGAGAGGGGCGTCCGTACTCTCTCACTCGAGCGAGACGAACCGCGATCTCGTGGAGCGCTGAGCCGCCGCGATAGAAGAAACGTATTTTATATGAACTCGAAACAGAAATCCTGTTGAAATTCTCCTTCTTATGTCGTCCCCACCGTCTCCCCACCGGCCTTCCCTCCGGGCGGCGCTGCCCCATCCTATCCGCCCGCCGCCGACGCCGCCCCTTGGGGGGCCGTGGGGTTCGCGAGGCGGATCCCCCACAGATCACGAAAAACGCGGGCCGGCTTTCGAACGACTCCGTACGGTCGTGGTCTCTCCTCACTTTGGCCGGCACCCGCTATCTCGCCCGACCGGGGGAATGTCCCCAGCTAATAATCTATTCTCTATATATTCCCCATAGTTATTTGTATCCGGGGCGGGAAGCGGGAGGTGTGAATCAGCGCGATGACGAGGACGAACGCGATGGGTCGGTGCGAACGGACGGCTCGGCGGTCGAGGTGGGCGAGCGCGCATGACCGACGCGGACGACGCGTCCGTCGGCGTGGAACTCACCCCCGAAGTGCCGACGGAGACGATCGCGTCACTCGCCGAGCGCGCGGAGCGCGTCGGCTTCGAGCGCGTGTTCGTCTCGTCACACTACAACAACCGCGACCCCTTCGTCGCGCTCTCGCGGGCGGCCGGGGCGACCGAATCCGTGCGGCTCGGACCGGGCGTCGTCAACCCCTACGAGACGCACCCGGTCGCGCTGGCCTCGCGGATGGCGACGCTCGACGAGCGCAGCGGCGGCCGCGCGCTCTTCGGTCTCGGCGCCGGAGACGCCTCGACGCTCGCCAATCTCGGCGTCGAACGGGATCAGCCGCTCGAACGCGTGCTCGAGACAATACGGGTCTCGCGGGCGCTCTGGGAGGGCGAGCGCGTCGATCACGACGGCACCTTCCGCGCGGTCGACGCGGGACTCAACTACGATGCCGGTCGGATCCCGGTGTCCGTCGGCGCGCAGGGACCCGACATGATCCGAATGGCCGCCGCGCACGCCGACGGCGTCCTGCTGAACGCCGCCCACCCGACGGACCTCGCGTGGTCCGCCGACCGCGTCGCGGAGGGGGTGGCCGAACGGTCATCGGATCTTCCACCACTCGATGCCGTCGCGTTCGCCAGCGTCAGCGTCGCCGAAGACGCCGCGGACGCGCGCGAGGCCGCCCGTCCACCCGTGGCGTTCGTCGCCGCCGGCGCGCCCCGCCCGGTGCTTGAGCGACACGGACTGGATCCGGACCGGGCCGCGACGATCGGCGACGCCATCAGCGCCGGGGCGTTCTCCGAGGCGTTCGCGGCGGTCTCGCCCGCGATGATCGATGCGTTCTGCATCGCCGGCGACCCCGCCACCGTCGAAGAGCGGATCCGCGCGGCGCTCGACTACGTCGACGGTTTCGTCGCGGCCGCCCCGCTCGGCCCGGACAACGCGGCCGCGATCGACCTCCTCGGCGACGTCCTCGATCGGGTGAGTCGGCGGTGAGGCGGACGATCGCCGGGAACGCCGAGCTTGCGCTCCTGCTCGAACTCGCCGGGACGCCGACGCCCGGAAACGTCGATCGCGCCCGCGACCACCCGGACCTCCGATTCGACCAGTTCCTCGCGGGCGCCGTCGGCGCCCGACCGGGACTCGACGCCGCCGCCGCGGGAGCGCCCGTCGGCATCGCCCTCAAGACGGCCGTCGCCGGCATGGCCGAGCGAGCACGCGACAACACGCAGTTCGGCGCGCTCCTCCTCCTGCTCCCGCTCGTCCGCGCGGCCGCCGCGACGCCCGCCGGCGAAGTGTCGTGCGCCGCGGCCGCGGACGTCGTCGCCGCGACTACGGTCGACGACGCCGCCGCGTTCTACCGCGCGCTCGAACACGTCGAGGTGTGCGTCGCCGACCCACCGGACGGGATGGACGACCTCGACGTCCGCCGTGGCGCCGAGGCGATCCCGACCCTCCGCGAGCGCGGCCTGACGCTCGCCGACGTCGTGAGCGCGAGCGCGCCCGATGACGGCGTCGCCGTCGAGTGGACGTCCGGGTTCGAGCGGACGTTCGACGCCGCCGACGCGCTCCGAAGCGGCGCCGGCCCGCTCACCGACCGCGTTCCCCGGGCGTTCCTCGATCTGCTCGCGGACGAACCCGACGGTCTCGTCGCCGCGCGCCACGGTGAGTCCGTCGCCGAGCGCGTCAGCGACCGCGCGGCCGCGCTCCGCGACGCCGACCGGGAGACCGTCGCCGCGTGGGCCGACGACCTCGTCGCGGCGGGGATCAATCCGGGGACGACCGCCGATATCGTCGCCGCGGCGCTGTTCGTGGCGCTCTCGCGGGGGAGCCGCGCATGACCGACTCGGACTGGCCGGTCGCCCTCCGCGGAGTGACGGAGAGCGTCGTCACGACCGAGGGTCCGAACGGCGAGTGGAACGCGGCGGCGCTCGGACTCCGCGACGGGGAGCCGGCCACAGCGGAGACGTGGGGTCGCACCCGGACGCGGCGGAACTTCGAGCGGACCGGACGCGGCTACGTGCAGTTCACGCGCGATCCGCGCCTGTTCGTCGAGGCCGCGCTCGCCGTGCACGAGACGGACGATCCCGTGCTCCCGGCGGCCGACGCGTGGGTCCGCGTCGAGGTCGAACGCCTCGACGCCGGCGCGCGCGAGGGGACCGCGTGGGCGTCGTGGGCGCTGCGTCCCGTGGAGACCGACGTCCGTCGCGAACGCGTCCCGACGACGAACCGCGGGTTCGCCGCCGTGGTCGAGGCGACGGTCGCCGCCTCCCGACTCGGCGTCGACGCCTACGACGACGACGAACTCCGCGCGCGCCTCGACTACTTCACCGAGATCGCCCGGACCTGCGGCGGGACGGCCGAGCGGGCGGCGATCGAGCGCGTGTGCGATCTCGTCGGGGGTGCGTGACCGTGGCGGACACCGGGACCGTGACCGTCTCGACGGGCGCGCGACTCCACTTCGGTTTCGCGAACCTCTCGCCCGCACACGAGCGCCTCTACGGGAGCGTCGGCGTCGCGCTCGAAGACCCGCGCGTGACTGTGAGCGCGTCGCGCGCGTCGTCGATCTCGTGCCCCGACGAACTCGACTCCCACGTCCGCCGCGCCGTCGCTCGCCTCGACGTCCCGGGCGCGCACGTGGCCGCCGTCGAAACGCTGCCCCGACACGTCGGACTCGGGAGCGGGACGGCGACGGCGCTCGCGGTCTTCGCGGCCGTCGCCCGCGCGTACGGCAGGGATCCCGGCGTCCGCGCGCACGCCCCGCATCTCGGACGCGGACGGCGAAGCGGCGTCGGCGTCGCGGCGTTCGAGGGCGGGGGGTTCGTCCTCGACGCCGGCCGCCCGACCGCGGCGTGCGATCCCGGACGTTCCGAACCCGAGTCGTGGACGGTGCCGCCCGTGATCGCCCGGCGCGCGATTCCCGACGACTGGCGGTTCGTGCTGGTCGTCCCGGCGGCGGATCCGGGGCGGAGCGGCGACGCGGAGGCGGCGAGCATGCGCGCGACGATCGCGGACGCGATCCGACCGTCGCGACGCGCATCGCCGACCTCGTCACCCGGCGGGTGCTGCCCGCGATCGAATCGGGCGACGTCGCGGCCTTCGGCGCCGCGATCGCGGCGATCGGGCGGCTGAACGGGACGTGGTACGCCGACGAGCAGGGCGGCGTCTACCGGCCGCCCGTCGAGACGATCGTCCGGACGCTCGCGGACGACGCAGTAGTCGCCGGCGCCGGACAGTCCTCGTGGGGACCCGCGCCTACGGCGTGACGACGGCGGCCGACGCGGACGCGGCGCTCGACGCGGGCGATCGCGCGCTCGAACGCGCGGGTCTCGACGGGACGGTCCGGATCGTCGGTGCCCGAAACCGCGGTGCCGCGCGTCGCGATCCCGACCCGTCGGCGATCGATCGGCGGGGTGGACTCCGGTGAGCGAGGCGGGTCGGCGATCAGATCGGTGCCGTCGCCGTGCACGCGTCGCGCGCACGGGCGGATCGCGCACCGACTACCGCGAGCCGAGGGAATATACGACAGGGACGGCTACGCGGAGGCGATGGGAGACACCGACCCCGCGCGGTCGCTCCGCGAGGAGGTCGCGGCGCACCGCGATCCGGACCACGACGTGGACCCGCTGTTCGTCAACCGCTGGTCGCCCCGCGCGATGAGCGGGGAGCCGCTCGACGAAGCCGACTACCGGCCGCTGTTCGAGGCCGCGCGCTGGGCGCCGTCGTCGCGAAACAGCCAGCCGTGGCGCTTCGCGTACGCCGCGCGCGGCGACGACGAGTGGGAGACGTTCGTCGAACTGCTGAACGACTTCAACGGGACGTGGGCGGTCGACGCCGCCGTGCTCGTCGTCGTCTTCTCCGAGACGACGGACGAGGAGGGGCGTTCGCTGTCGGCGCACACCTTCGACACGGGCGCGGCGTGGCAGAACCTCGCGCTCGAGGGCGCGCGACGCGGACTCGTCGTCCATCCCATGGGCGGCTTCGATCACGACGCCGCCGCCGCGGAACTCGACGCGCCCGACGACTACGCCGTCGAGGCGATGGTCGCCATCGGCGAGCGCGCACCGGCCGAGTCGCTCCCCGAGGACCTCCGCGACGGCGAGGTGCCGAGCGGCCGCACGCCCCTCGACGAGTTCGTCACCCGCGGCGGCTTCTAGACGCGTCGGATCCGACGGCAGCGTCGAGAGCGCTCAGCCCTCGAACGCGACGGCGTGTTCGAGCGCGAGATCGAAGCCGATCGCGTCCGCGGGCGTGCGATCGACGTCGCCCGCCGTGAGACACTCGAAGCCGGATTCCGTGACGAGCCACGTGTCCTCCGTTTTGGTCCCCCGAACCGTCGGGTTCCACGCGTACCCCGTCGGCAGCGCGACCGACGCGTCGCTCCCCGGGGTCGCGATCCACTCGCGGCCCGCGAACCCCGCCGCGCCGCCCTGATGGTGTTCGCGCCACTCGCCCTCGAAGCCGGTCGCCGCGTACGCCTCTCGCAGGTGCTCGAAGACGTCGCCCGCCGTGCCGTCCGCGCGGCCGACCGCGCGCGTCGCGGCGAGCGTCGTCGACGCCACGCGACTCGCGGCCGCCTGCCGCTCGTCGAACCAGTCGGGGGCGTCGAAGCGGACGGTACGCGTCAGGCTCGCCGCGAGACCGCCCCGATGGCCGGTCACGGAGAGCAGCGCGTAGCCGCCGAGTTCGACGTCCTGTGGGGTGTAGTGCCTGTACTCCGGCGCGCGCGTCTCGCCGCCGACGAGGACGACGGGCGCGCGGATGTCACGCCGTGCGAGCGCCTCGCGGAGCGCCGCCGCCGCCTCCCGCTCGGTCGTCCCCGGTTCGACGTCGCGACAGACGGTCTCGACGGCCTCGGCGGCGTCCGCACCGATATCGCGGTACGCGTCGACGTCCGCGTCGGTGAGCGGCTGGCGGAGCGCGCTCGCGTCCACGCGCTCGAATCCGGGGATGTCGAAGTCGGCCGCGGCGGGCGTCGGGCTTCGCTCCGCCACCGCCTCCGCGAGATCCGCGTCGTGCCACGGGTAGGACTCGACGCGGGCGTCGTCCGGAAGCTCCTCGTTCGCGAGGCGGCCCGCTTCGATGTCGTTCGTGATCACGCGGAGGTCGTCGCCGCCGTAGCCGGCGGCCGCGACGCCGACGTCGCCGGACGCGTCGACGACGTTGTCGCCGCCCGTCAGCCACGCGAAACTGTTCGGGCGGGCGAACCAGACGGCGTCGAGTCCGGTTTCGTCGAGGTAGGCGTCGAGGCGTTCGCGTCGTCGCATATCCGCCGTAGCGTCCCGCTGATCCGAAAGAGTTTGGCTTCCCGATTCGGGTACGCGTCCAGCCCTCAGCGCGCCTCCGCGCTCGTCGATCGCGCGATGAAGTAGACGGCGAGCGCGCCGAGCGCGATGTCGAGCGCGCCGAGCACGGCGACCGCGGGGACGAGCGTGTTCCACATCCCGCCGAAGGCGGTGACGTCGATGAGCGTCATCACGTCGCGGCCGAACATTAGCGCGCGCGCGGCGTCCACGCCGTAGGTGACGGGGTTGAACGCGGCGACCACCTGCACCCACCCCGGGAGCGAGTCGAGCGGGAGGAACGCGCTCGACAGGAACAACAGGGGGAACTGGACGATGTTCACCCCGATCATCGTGGACTCCTGATCGCGGGTGACGAGCGCCACGATGTTCGACAGCGCCGTGAACCAGATGGCGAACAGGACGCCGACGCAGACGATGCCGATCGCGCCGAGCACGCCGGTCGCGACGTAGTCGCCGAGCGAACCGCCCGCGTCGAGGTAGAACATCGGGAAGCCGACGACGAGGATGATGCAGACCTGCAGGACGATGCGCAACACCTCCGAGAGCGACTTGCCGAGGAAGATCGCGCCCCGGTGCATCGGCGAGACGAGCGCCTTCTCGAACATCCCGCTCTCGATGTCGTTGACCAGCCCGACGCCCGAGGAGGTCGCGCCGATGAGCGCGACTTGGATCGCGATCGCCGGCACGAGGTAGGTGACGTAGCTCGCGCTCCCGCCGACGCTGTCGCTGATGGCGCCGCCGGCGACGCCGCCGAACACCTGCGTGAACAGCACGAGGAACATCACCGGATTGATCAGCGAGAACGTCATCACGAACGGGTTCCGGACCGTCTTCAACATCCAGCGCTTGAGGTTGACCCACGTATCAGTGAGAAAGCCGTTCCCGGCCGCCTTCCGCCCCGGTTCGGTGCTCATCGCGCTTCCCCCGTCGCGGCCGCGACGTCCGCCTCATCGGCTCGGTCGTCCCCGCCCTCGTACTCCTCGCCGGTCACCGTGAGGAACACGTCGTCGAGCGTCGGGCTCCGGACGTTGAAGCCGACGATCGTCAATCCGGCCTCGCGGAGCGCGACGAGCAGATCCGTCCCGTGACGGCGCGCCTCCGTGGAGGTGACGAAGAGACCGGCCTCGGTGCGCTCGACGGCGTCGGGATCGTCGACGAGCGCGGAGTCGATCGCCACCTCGCGGGCGCGTTCGAGGTCGTCGTCGCTCGGCTCGTCGAACTCGACTTCGAGGACGTCGCCGCCGACCAGCGATTTCAGCTCGGCGGGCGAGCCGGAGACCTCGATTTCGCCGTCCGTGATGACGCTGATCCGCTCGCAGAGGTGATCGGCCTCTTCGAGGTACTGGGTCGTGAGGAAGACCGTCGTCCCCCGCTCGTTGATGCGCTCGAAGTAGTCCCAGAGGCGATTGCGCGCCTTCGGGTCGAGACCCGTCGTCGGCTCGTCGAGGAAGACGACCGGCGGCTCGTGGACGAGCGCGGTCGCGACGTCGAGGCGCTTTTGCATCCCGCCGGAGAACCCCTTCGCCCGCTTGTCCGCGACACCGGCCAGATCGACGAGATCGAGGAGCTGGTCGATCCGGTCGGCGCGCTCGTCTCTCGGGACGCCGTACGCCTCGCAGGCGTAGCGGATGTTCTCGCGCGCGGTGAGTTCCTCGTCGATGCTCGTCTCCTGAGCCATGTAGCCGATGGACTTCCGGACGGCCCGCGGCTCGTCGGCGACGTCGTGGCCGTTGACGCGCACGGATCCCGACGTCGGGCGTAACAGCGTCACCAGCATCTTGATCGTCGTCGTCTTCCCGGCGCCGTTGGAGCCGAGGAAGCCGAAGAACTCGCCTTCGTCGATGGACAGCGAGACGTCCGTGACGGCGCGCGTCCCGTCCGCGTACGTCAGTTCGAGGTGGTCCGCATCGATAGCGCTCACAGTGCACATCCCGTCTCTCGGCGACGTAAGTACTGCGACCGCGCGCCGCGTCCAGTCGGCGAGAAACCCGCAGCGAGGTCCGTTTGCCGAAACGATATGTCCGCACGCGTGGTTGGAGTACGCGAGATGGACGTACTCCTCCTCGGAGCGAGCGGACGTATCGGCCACCGAATCGCGGACGAACTCCTCGCGCGCGGCCACCGCGTGACCGGCGTCTCGCGAAGCGGCGAAATCGCCGACGGCAACGACTCGGACTTCGTCGCCGTCGCGGGCGACGCGACCGACGCGGGCGACGTGGCGAAGCTCGCGACGGGTCACGACGCCATCGCGTCCGCGCTCGGCCCGGGCGACGACGCGGACCCCGACGTCCTCACGACGATGGTGCGCGCCGTCACCGAGGGCGCCCGACGCGCCGGCGTCGCGCGCCTCGTCTGGACCGGCGGCGCGGGCGGACTCGAAGTCGAATCCGGCACTCGCCTCATCGAGACCGAGGATTTCCCCGAGGAGTGGAAGCCGGTCGCGAGCGCCGCCATCGACGCGCTCGACGTCCTCCGCGAGGCCGACGACCTCGACTGGACGTACCTCGCGCCCGCCGCCCTCATCGAACCCGGCGAGCGCACCGGCGAGTACCGCACCGCCGAGGGCGAACTCGTCACCGACGAGGGGGGCGAGAGCTACATCACGATGGAGGACTTCGCGGTCGCGCTCGCGGACGAACTCGAGGACCCGCAGGGGATCCACACGTACCTCGCGACCGGGTACTGAACGGACCAGAAGAACGGAGCGGGTCGGACTGCGCTGAGCGACCTGCGGCCGCGGCAGTCGATGGGTCATCGAGCGCTCCGCGCTCGGCCTTTTCAGAAGGGGTAGTCGCGGGCGTCGTGCTGGAGGCTGATCCACTTGGTCTGCGTGATCTCGTCGAGGAAGGCGTCGGAGTTGTAGGTCCCCATCCCGGAGGCGCCGATGCCGCTGAAGGGGACGTGTGCCTCGTCGTTGATCGGCTGATCGTTGATGTGGACGTTCCCGGTCTCCATGCGGTCCGCGATGTCCTTCGCGACGCCGAGGTCGCCGGCGTGGACGGCGCCGGAGAGACCGAACTCGGTGTCGTTCGCGAGTTCGACGGCCTCGTCGACGTCGCTGAAGGGGATGACGGGCGCGATCGGACCGAAGTGCTCGTTCGCGGCCGCCGGCATGTCGTTGGTGACGTCGGAGAGGACGGTCGGCTTGACGACGAGCGAGTCGTCGCTGCCGTCGATTTCGGCGGTTTCGCCGCCCGTTTCGAGCGTCGCGCCGGCCTCGATCGTCTCCTCGACGTAGCCGAGCATCTCGTCGCGCTGGCTCTCGTTGACGATCGGCCCGACGATCGTGTCAGCGTCGTGTGCGCTCCCGACGGGGAGGTCCGCGGCGCGCTCGGCGAGGCGCTCGACGTACTCGTCGTAGA